>VFJN01000182.1 GCA_009886035.1 Actinomycetota bacterium | reverse complement strand
TAGCGGTGGGCCAGAGGTAGGGGGCGGCGGCGTCCACGTTGTCCCAGCCTTCGGCCAGGGAACAGCCCCCGACGCAGAGGATCTTGGCATCGGTGAGTTCCTGCCAGTACACGGGCGTTTGGGCGGGTCCTCCGATCACGGCGAAGGGTTTCTTGTCGATGATGGTGCGGGCATCGGCCAAGGCCGCGGTGGCATCGGCGGCCCCGCCGGTGGCGGTCACTACCTCGATATCGAGGGTCCGTCCGTAGGTTTGGTAGGTGTCTTCGAGCAGGCGGAGGTAGTCGACGGTGGCCTGGCTGGTGTCGGCGGGACTGGTATCGGCTCCGGCTGCGCCCACGATGGCCTGCTGCAGCGGATCGGGGGCTCCTTCGTAGACGATGACCTTGATGCTGTTGCTGGTTACGCCCGGCGCGGTGGCGAGACCGCTGCCTTTGTCCGAGGCTTTCGGCGGCTCCACGCAGGGCGCCGCGTTGTGGATTGGTAGGGCGATCCGACCCGTTTCGGTGTCGCAACCCGGGCCCCATGCGATCCCCTCGATCCCGTCGGCCTTGGCCTCTTGGAAGGTGAGGGGCAGACCTTCGCGGGCCTGTTGGGAATCAGTGGCGGGCGCGTCCGTCTTGTCGTTGCCGCCCTGGCCAAAGACGGCAATGGCCACGACCACCACGAGCACTACGCCGAGAATGGGGCCGTACCGCTTGAGCGCCGCTGATGAGCCTGAGGGGCTGGAATCGGCCATTGAGGAGCCTCCTAGATCACTTTGGCGGTTGTTGGGGTCCGCTGCGGGCGACGGCGGCGGTGGAATCCCCCAGATACGAGGCCACGACAGCCGGATGATTGATGACCTCGGTGGCCGTGCCGATGGTGACAATGCTGCCGAGGTCAAGGGCGATCATACGATCAGTGATGGTGGTAAGTAGCGGCACGTCGTGTTCGATCACCAAAACGCTCGCTCCGGTGAGTTGGCGGATGCGCAGGAGGAGGGGTCCCAAAGCTTCGGCCTCCCGTTGGGCAATGCCCGAGGAGGGCTCGTCGAGCAGCAGAACGCGGGGGCGATGGGCCAGCACGCAGGCCAAGTCCACCACCCGTCGGCTGCCGGTGGACAACTCCCGGACGTACTTGTCGGCGTAGGCTTCCAGGCCGAGCACTTCGATGAGTTCGTCGACGCGTTTGCGCACCTTCTGTTCCGAATCCATGACGGCCGGCAGATGGAGCGCGGCGGCCACCGGGTCACGGACTTCCACCGACCGTTCGCAGGCCACCGCGATGGTTTCCACCACGGTGAGAGCGGGGAAGAGCCGACCGTCTTGGAAGGAGCGGCCCAAGCCGAGTTGGGCGCGGCGGTCGGGGGCGAGACCGCTGATGTCGTCGCCATCGAGCCACAATCGGCCCGCGGCGGGTTGGAAGCCGGAGAGCACATCAAACAACGTGGTCTTGCCGGCCCCGTTGGGGCCGAGGAAGCCGAGGATTTCCCCCGGCGCAACGTCGAAGGTGACGTCGCGCAGGGCGTTGATGCCGCCAAACTTCTTGGTGATTCCCTGCACCGAAAGACGCGGCACCACGGGACTGGATGGCTCGGCGAGGGAGGGAGTTGGCTCTCGACCGGGGGGAACCGCCACGGGGGGAGCGACGGCCTGCACGCGGCGGCCACCCTCGAGATCGGTGGCGCCCTCGAGGAACACCGATCGGAACACGTCGGGCCGGTTCAGTAGTTCGGCGGTGGGACCATTGAAGCGGATCTCGCCCTTCTCCATGAAGTAGGCGGTATCGGCGACGGTGAGGGCAACGTTCACCGATTGCTCCACCAGGATCACGGTGGTGCCGCCGGCTTTGAGGGCTTCAACGGCTTTGAGAAGTTCGGCCACCACGGTGGGGGCGAGGCCGAGAGAGAGTTCGTCGATCATCAGGAGTCGGGGTTTGGTGAGCAGGGCCATGGTGATCGTGAGCATTTGCTGCTGGCCGCCACTCAAGGCGGCGGCGGGCTCCGATAGGCGGTCTCGCAGCACGGGGAACTGGAGCAGGGCGTGGTCTAGCGACGCGGCCCGGCGGTCGCGATCTGGCTCGAGCCACCCCGCCAGCCGGAGATTTTCGGCCACGGTGAGCGACGGGAACACCCCCTGGCCGCCGGGCACGAGCACCACCCCCCGAGCGGTGATTTCATGCGCCGGGGCGTAGGTGGCGTCGCGGCCGTCGAAGACCACTGCGCCGGCCGCGGCCGGCACCACACCCGCAATGGCTTTCAACAAGGTGGACTTCCCGGCCCCGTTGGTACCAAGCAGGGCCACCACTTCACCCTCGTCGATCTCAAAGTTGACGTTGAAAAGCACCTGGACGCCGTCGTAGGCCACATCAAGGTTGCGGACCAAAAGCAGTTTCACTTCTCCCTGTTGGCGTTGGTGGAGCACCTCGGCCTGGGCGGCCGTTGAGGTCCACACCTTGGAGATGTCGGCCTTCACGTAGATCGAAGCCGAGGAGAGAATGGCGGCACCGATGAGGAAGATGGGCACCATCACCAACAGGCCCACGCGAATGCCGTAGCGATCCGAGAGCCCGCCGATGACGTAGAGCATGATGAGGCCCGGCAGGACGAATAGCGAGGCCATCGAATAACCCAGCGATCGCACTTTGGGCGGGATGGTGAGCGAAAGGGAGGCAAAGATCCCCGGGGCCAACAGAGCCGATAGGCCCGACACCAGGACGTTGGCCAGCACCGCCACCGCCACCACCGGGGCCAGGGCAAAGACCACCCACGCCACCGAGATCCCGACGGCCACCAGCGAGAGCATGCGTAGGCCCAAGCCGGGATCGCGAGCCATGAGGCGAGCAGCGAGGGGGATGCCCAACATGATGCCCACGAGTTGGGCGGGTTCGGTGATGGCCGCCACGAACCCTCGTTGCGCTTCATCAAGGTTGAAGACCTCGGCGTAATACAGCGACGTGAGGCTCACCAGGCCAATGACCGACGCGGCCAGGAACGGGAGTGAGTACCAGATGCGTCGGAGCGTCCGGATCTGCCACAGGATGCGTATCGATTCAGCCCATGACGGTGGCAGTTCGTCGGTGGCGATCACCGCCGCCGATGCTCCCGCCGCTTCCCGTTCGAAGTGGCCCCGGCCCGGTTCTTTGAGTCGGAGCCCGAGCACCACGAACACGATGCTCGGGATCACAAACACGAAGAACGGCACGCGCCACCCAAACGCCTGGGCCAACAGGCCTCCCACCAAGGGGCCGATGAAGGCTCCGAGGGCGTTGGCCATCCGATGGAAACCGAAGACCTCCGTGCGCTTGTCGATCGGGTAGAGGTCCGAGAGCAGCGAGTTGTGGGTGGGGTTCACGACCGCCCGGCCCATGCCGGATCCCATCCGGGCGAACACGAGAAACCACAGCACCCCCGCCAGTCCCGTGAACACCCCGAAGAGCGACCAGACCGCCGCCCCGGCCACGGCAATGCGGACCCTCGGCATGCGATCGGCGTAGTAAGCCAGCGGCACCTCGAGGAGCAGACCACCGAGCAGGGTGATCGCAATCAGGCTGAGGTAGCCCTGGTCGGTGAGGCCGAATTCATCTCGGATCTCTGGTCCCACGATGCCGAACAGGGTGCGGTCGAGCTCGTCTACCGCGTTCAGCCCGAAGAGCACCAGCAAGGGGAAGGCGGGGTGGCCCCCGGTGATCTCGTTGAGGTAGCGACGCGGTGGTCGCGGGGCGTGCACGGGGGTGTTGCGAACGCGAAATAACACCCGGCGATCGGTTACCGGCGCCGTCACGACCGCCCCTCGCTGGCGAGCTCGTCGAGTTCGGGGCGCTCCACGGCATCGGCGATGGCCTCCGCCATCTCGGGCGTTACATGGAACGCTTCAGACTTCCGATCGGCGAGCAGGCTGGGCACGAGAATCCGGCGGCGCTTCGCCACCCACCGGAGGCCGAGGTCCCGCGTCTCGGACAGGCCCGCCCCCAGGCCACCGGGGAGCAGGAGCAGGATGGCCAGCAGGCCAAAGCCGGTGGCCAGAAAGCGATACTCAGGGAGCATGTAGTACTGGAGCGAGAACACGTAGATCGTGCCGATGACCGCCCCCGGGATCGAGCCAAGCCCGCCGATCACGGCGATAGAAAACACCCGCAGGCTGGCTTCGGGGCTGAACGGGTTGCCCACGATGTTGGTGGAGAAGCCGTGTTGGTGGTGCACCAACAACACCCCGGCCATGGCGGCAATGAAGCCGGAGAAGGCGAAACCCGAGAGCATGGTGCGCACGGCGTTGACGCCATAGGACTCCGCCGCCCGGGGGTTCTCCCGCAAGGCAATGAGGACCCGGCCGGTGCGGCTGTGACGGATGCCCTGGAGGAGCCCGACGCAGAGCGCGAGAACAGCAAGGGACAGTCCATAAAAAGACGTTTCCGAATCGATGGGGATGCGTCCGAACAACTGCGGCTCGATGCGGAACCGGCCGCGGGGTACCCAGGAGAAGAACTCTGGGTTGAGAAGCCAGTAGAGCGTGGCGGATGCCAGACCGAGGGTGATCACGGCCAGCGTGAGGCCGCCGGCCCGGGCCGCCGGTAAGCCCACCATCACCGCCACCAGAGCACCGGCCAGGCCACCGACGAGCAAGGCGATGGCCAAATCGCCCCCGGCCGACTGGGTGATCCATCCGCCCACCGCCCCCCCGATGGCGGCGAAGGCCATCTGGCCCAGGCTCACGTGGCCCGCCCAACCGGTGAGTAGTACGAGCGAGATCGCCACGGTGGCGATGATGGCGGTGTCGGTAGCGATCGAAAGTTTTCCCGCCGGGAGCAGGAAGGGCAGGGCGATGGCCGTGAGGCCCACGAGGCCAAGGAGGGCGTAGCGAACGGCTCGGATTTCCGGCACGCGACGCAGCTCGGCGGGGATGGGGCGGATCTCCCGGACCGCTTGCCAGGTTGACACGATGTCGTCGTCGACGCGATTGCCGCGACGCCGACGGTTGGCGGCGATAGCGGCCACGATGATGACGAAGATCACCGGAAAGACGTAAATGTCTCGGCCGGTGGAGTACACGATGGACTGCTCCACGATCCCCAGGCCCACGGCGGCGGCGGTGATGCGAGGGAAGTTGTCCATCCGCCCGATCACCGCGGCGGCCAACGCTCTTACGAGCACCGTGACTCCCAGCACCGTTCCGATGGGCACGCTGATCACGCCCGCCCGGAGAAACACCGTGGCGAAGGCCAGCACGCTGGTGATCACCCAGACGGTGGTTTGGATCCTCCCGACCGGGATTCCGAGGGTGGCCGCTCGGTCCGATCGTTCGGCCACGGCCCGAATGGCCATGCCAACTCGGGTGGCCCGCAGGAACCAGGCCAAGCCCCCCAGGAGTAGTGGGACGAGAAGGAACACCATCAGATCGTTGTTGTCGAACACCACACCGCCGAGGTTGGCGGTGAGGTCGAAGGGCGGAGTGATCTGGGGGGCGCCGAGTCCTTCGAATCCGAACCACCCCGGCATAAACAGGGCGAGGGCAGCGAGTAGTTGTGCGATGCCGATCGTGGCCACCGTCAAGATGAGCCGAGGCGATCGAGAGAAGCGCAGGATGAATAACTTCTGCACCAGGAAACCCAGGACTATTGCCGCCCCGAGCCCCACGCTCAGGGCCACGAGATAGGGCAGACCGGTCAGCCAGTCCGGTGGTCCGCCCGGCCGGTCCGGGGCTAGCAGAAGGATGGCCAAAATCGCCGGGACCACGCCGAGGTCGCCCTGGGCAAAGTTCACGATCCGGTTGGCCCGATAGATCAGGGCGATACCCACCGCGAGGAGAGCACTGATGCCTCCTACGAGGGCCCCTTGCAGGATGATGCCCACTGTGGGGTGCCACACCACCACGGCCAGCACCGTGAGGAACACCAACGGACTCAGGCTGTCGGTCAGCCGTCGCACCAGCGCGGCGGCGGGGGCTATCGCCGGTGGCGAGCTATTGGGATCCCCATTCAGTTTGACCGCCCCCTTCCCGTACCCAATCGTGAGCGCGAACGAAACTTAGATCATTACGGAAGCCCATCCTGCGCTGCTGTGGGAACAACACCATCGCGTCACTGACGGGGCTGGGTTCGCTCCGACCGAGCCCCATCGGGTGGACTGTGCCCATGTCGGAGCCCCATGACGAAGCCGCCCGGCGGCGCACCTTCGCCATCATCAGTCATCCCGATGCGGGCAAGACCACCCTCACCGAGAAGTTTCTGCTCTACGGCGGCGCGCTGCAGTCGGCAGGGGCTGTGAAGGCGCGCGGCGAGCGGCGGCGAGTGACCTCGGATTGGATGGAGATGGAGCAGAAGCGCGGCATCTCGATCACCTCCACCGTGCTGCAGTTCCCCTATCGCAACTGTGTCCTCAATCTGCTCGACACCCCCGGTCACCGCGATTTCTCTGAGGACACCTATCGGGTGTTGGCGGCCGCTGATGCCGCCATCATGGTGCTTGATGCCGCCAAAGGCATCGAAGCGCAGACCCTCAAATTGTTTGAGGTGTGTCGCGAGTGGAACCTCCCGTTACTCACCTTCATCAACAAGTGGGATCGGCCCGGGCGCGATCCTCTGGAGTTACTTGATCAGGTGGAGGCCCAACTGGCGATCGTGCCCACGCCGGTGACCTGGCCAGTGGGTATTGCCGGCGATTTTCGCGGGGTGGTGGATCGACGGAGCGGAACCTATGTGCGCTTTACCCGCACCGCTCGGGGCGCCACCGAAGCGGGAGAGGAGGTGGTGGAGGCCACCGATGCGGCCGTCGAGGAAGGTGACGCCTGGCGGGTGGCTGCCGATGAAATTGGCTTGCTCGACGAGGTGGGGGCTCACGCCGACCCGGAGCGCTTCCGCAACGGGGAGGTCACCCCGGTGTTCTTTGGCTCGGCGCTCACGAACTTTGGCGTGCGCCTCCTGCTGGATGCGGTCATTGATCTCGCCCCGCCTCCGCAGCCGCGCCTGGACGTGGAGGGCCGCGCCCGGCCGCTCGACGCCCCGTTCTCGGCGTTCGCTTTCAAGGTGCAAGCCAATATGGACCCCAGTCACCGCGACCGCATCGCCTTCGTGCGGGTGTGCTCGGGCAAGTTCGAACGGGGGATGGTGGTTACCCATCAACCCACCGGAAAGCCCTTCGCCACCAAATACGCCCACTCGGTGTTCGGGCAGGAACGCGACACCATCGAGGAAGCCTGGCCCGGTGATGTGATCGGATTGGTGAACGCCACCGACGTGAAAGTGGGTGACGCGCTCTATCTCGACGGGCCGGTGGAGTTCCCGCGATTGCCTGAGTTCGCGCCCGAGCATTTCGTGATCGCCCGGGTGATCGACACTGGGCGCTTCAAGCAGTTTCGGCGGGGCATTGCGCAACTCGACGAGGAGGGTGTGGTGCAGGTGCTGCGCGATCAGGACCTCGGCGATCAGGCCCCCATGCTGGCGGCGGTGGGGCCGATGCAGTTCGAGGTGGCATCGCACCGACTCGAGCACGAGTTTGGGGCGCCCACGGAATTGAACCCCACCACCTGGCGGGTGGCCCGCAAGACGGACGAAAGCAGCACCGCATCCCTGCGGGCCCTGCATGGGGTGGCGGTCTACGCCCGAGCCGATGGAACCCGCTACGCCCTTTTCGAGAGTCCCTATTGGCTGGCCCGGGTGGAAGGTGACCACCCCGAACTCGTCCTCGAGCGCCTGGTGGCCGAAGGGACGGCGGGGTAGCGCAGGGTTTTAGCGGCAGGTGGTGCCGTTCTTGGGCACGACGTTGTTGATGAAGTAATCGATGACGAGGTCGTCGATGCAGTCTTTGCCGTTGCCCACCACGGTGTGGCCGTCGCCCTCGTTGGTGATGAGCACGCCGCGGGCGAGTGTTTCGGCCACCGCTACGCCCGAGGCGTAGGGCGTGGCGGGATCCCCGGTGGTGGAAATTACCAAGATGGGGGGTGCATCCGGGGCCGTGACGGCGGCCAGTGGTACTGGCGCTACCGGCCATTGGGCGCAGCGGAGATAGTCCAAAACGAGAGCTTCCCCGAAGTGGGGAGCGGTTTCGGCTACGGAGGTGGCGGCGGCGAAAAAGGCCTCGAGGTCGCCGCTGGGCCAGGAGAAATCGAGGCAACTGACGGCGAAGTAGACCTCGAAGCCGGCCGCCTCGAGGTAGCTGTCGGCGAGGGCGACGAGGCCGCTACCGTCGCCGCCGAGCGCGTCGCTCACCGCCTGATCGAGTTGGTACCAGAGGTCCTCGGAGTACATGGCGTAGCTGATACCGAGACTGGCTTCGCCGGGACCGGCGGGCCGGTCGGCCTTCGGAGCGGGGATGCCTCCCGGTTGCTCGGCGAGCGCAAGCGCCTCTTCTACTGATTCCAGAGCGCGGCCGCGAGCAGGGCACTCGGGGTCGGCGTTGCAGTGCGCCGCATAGCGGTCGAGTCCGGTTTCGAAACCGAGCGCCTGATCGCCGGCCTGCTCGAGACCGGAGGGCCCGAGGGGCACGGCGCCGTCGAGCACCATCTTGTTGATGTGCGACGGGAACAGGCGGGCGTACTCCTG
>VFJN01000019.1 GCA_009886035.1 Actinomycetota bacterium | reverse complement strand
TTGCTGGCCAGGGGTGGAGCAGTCGCGCGACGCCTCACGGTGCGGCCATACGGGTGACTGAACGGCCCGATTCCGGCCACCTGGCCGCCTTGCCGGAGCAAAAGGGACGGCTTTCAAACCCTCACTGACCGTCTTTGCAATGCCCCCTGGAGCCGCAGGTCGGCGGGTCCTGATACCCCGATCTCGACGCGTCTTTCAACCCGCACGACCCAGAGCGAGAACAGCCGCCCATGATCATCGGCCGGCGTTCACCCAGGTCAACCGCCACGGCCGAGTTTCGGGCACCGATACGCGGTACGACAGCCCGAACCGGAGCTACTAGCGCACCGCCAACAAGATCACCTCCGGTGGGAACCGGAACCCAGCGAAGGCCATCGAGCCCTGCTGGTGTCCACCTTGTCCGGGAATGTCCATTTCTGGCGGGCTCTGCGGTGGACGCGTGGACCACCAGACGGTCCAGTGTCAGGCGCTTCGGCGCTTGGGGGCCGATGGCTTGGTTTCACCCGTTGCTGCGCCGGAGGCCCGACTGGCAGGTCCGCGTAGGGGTGTCCGGCGGCGACCTTGGAGGACGGACACCTCGAGGGTTGCTCCCAGGGCCTCGACGTAGTGCTCCAGCACCTCGATCGTCACGTTGCGAGACCGTTCGATCGCCGCGATCCTTGGCTGCGACACGCCGATACGTTCAGCAAGTTCGCGCTGTGAAACCCCCGCCTGCTCCCGAAGCGCGGTCAGCCCGGTGGCGAGACGAAGTTCGTCTTCGATCTCTTGCACGCGTCCTTCGGCACCCTCGGCCTCGAGGACCTTCTTCTCCCACTGCTTGAGGCTCATCGTCGCTTCCTCGCTCTCGTCTGTGGACTCTTCGCTGGCTTCACTGAACTCTGCTTCTTCGTTGTCTTCATCTCGAGGGACGCTTGGTGCTCGTCGAACCGATCGTCACTGATCGGAATGTTCTTGTCATACCAGCCACCCCAGTCGCTGCTCTTGTCGCCGCCGACCAGCAGGATGGCCTGCCGTTCCAAGTCAAAGGCGAACAGCACCCGTACCTCGCTGCGTCCCGTCGACCCTGGGCGAAGCTCCTTCATGTTCTTGTGGCGGCTCGCCTTGACGGTGTCCACCAACGGGCGGCCCAACGTGGGCCCTTGATCACGCAGCACTCTGATCGCAGCGAGCAACGCTTCTGCATCACCTTGACCCAGCCCGCCAGCCCACGCCTCACACGAAGGATGGAACTCCACGGACCATGACA
>VFJN01000099.1 GCA_009886035.1 Actinomycetota bacterium | reverse complement strand
GGTCATGCCAATGCCGTGGTGGGCGAGGGCGTGGCGGGGATCCCGGTCTCGACTCACCATCCCGGCGGCGAGGGCGGCTGGCCAGAAGCGGTTGCTGGCGCTGATGTATCCGACGCCATGGTCGGCGGCGTGCAGGCTGGGGTTGAGGCCGCTCACCAACAGGCGCATGCCGGCACCCACGAAGTCGGGGAGACCATGGGCGCGGGTGGTCCTGAGGGTGAACTCGGCTCCTCCGGTGGGGTCAGGGCGGGTGGCGAGATCGTCGAGTTCGAACCCGGCGCCGTGCACCACATCCTGCAATCGCTCCGTCGTCCAAGTGGAAAACCAGCGACCGGGCAGATCGTCGTGGGGGAATACGCCCCGGCCTTGTTCGGTCCCACCGAAGAACGTCAGCTCGGCCGGGGCCTCCACGGCGAGGGCGTGGTGGAGGTCGTTGAGGGCCATAGGTACCTCGGTGGCGCGCAGGTGCACGTAGGAGTTGCGCGCCCAGGCAGCGCGCAGGCTGCCGCGTCGGAAGGGAAGGGCCGTTAGGTCGCCCCGCACCGGGAGGCACCCGGGGGCTACCTCCCTCGTGCGGCGCAGCATGGCGGCGGCGGCGTCGAAGGCCACCACCGGCCGACCCAGGGCCGCGGTGTACCAGCCGGGGCCGGAACCGAGGTCGGCCACCGGGCCGGCGGGTCGCCGTTGCCCGAGAGCGATGGCGGCCTCGAGGTGGCGGGGCGTCCGGTGGGCCTCGTAGAAGGAACTTTGCTCCTCGTAGATGTCCACGGTGGGGCGGTCCACGATCCGCAGGTTTGCACACCGGAGGGATCTCGCGTCGACCCACCGGCTCGGCTGGCCGATTACCAGATGCCGAGTTGCTCCTCGCGCTGCACTCGTTCCGCCACCTGTTCCCAGGTGGCGCCTCCGCGCGGGCCGCGTGTGCGTACCTCGAGCCGTTCCCAGGGGATGGCCCGGGCGGCCCCACGAGTGTCTCGCACCCCCACCGAGCCGTCGCCCTCGCGGCGTTCGACCTTCGCCTCCAGCCAGGAGCCGCCTCCCGCTCGACGGAAGCGCACCTGGTCTCCGGGGCGCAGGCCCACCGCCAGCAGGGCGCTGTCGGTGAGGGCCGCCGGGGTGGCCCCCTCATCTTTCACGCCAGGGCCTCGCGAACCCGGCGTTGGAGTTTGCGCATCCCGCCGAGCCAGCGGTCATAGTCGCCCGCTTTGCGCTGGAAGTAGGTGAGTACCTCCGGGTGCGGGAGGATCAGGAACGTCTCGGCGGCCAGGCCCTGCACCACGGCTTCGGCTACCTCGTGGGCCTCAATCGCACCCTGGGCGAGCACCACGGAGCCGGCGGTGTCGTCGGCCCCGGCGAGCAGCATGTTCGTGCGCACGCCTTGGGGGCACAGGCACGAGACCTTGATGCCTTCGTCGCCGTGGGTGATGGCGAGCCACTCGGCGAGGGCCACGGCGGCGTGTTTGGTGACGCTGTAGGGCGCGGTACCCAGGTTGGTGAGCAACCCCGCCGCCGAGGCGGTGTTCAGCAAGTAGCCCTCACCCCGGGCGATCATGGCCGGCAGCACGGCGCGCGCCGCATAGACGTGGGCCATCACGTTGATCTCCCAGATTTCTTGCCAGGCCTCGTTGGGGGTCTCGACCCCACCGCCGATGCCGATCCCGGCATTGGATACGAGAAGGTCGATCGGACCGAAGCGGGTGACGGTGGTTTCCACCGCCGCCACGATGTCGGGTTCGTGCGCTACGTCAGCAGTGAGGCCGATGGTGGTGGGGCCGAGTTCTTCGGCGAGAGCCACCGACTGCGGCGCATCTCGATCCACAATGGCCACGCCTCGGGCCCCTTCGGCCACGAAGCGGCGCACGAGGGCTTCCCCTATGCCGTTGGCGCCGCCGGTGACGAGTATCACCTTGTCCGTGATGTCCATTGGTCGTTCCTAGGCTTTTCCGAGGCCGGCGCGAATGCTGAGGTCGGCCGAGGCATGTCGGTCGCTGCCCCAGGGCAGTGGCATGAGGATGGGCACATCCACCCCGGCGGCCACGTAGGCCTGCATGGTGGCGTGCACGGTGTCGGGGTCGCCCATCACATCGATGGCATCCACCATCCGATCCGATACCGCCGCCAAGGCCCCCTCTCGGTTGCCGGCATCATGGTGGGCACGGATCGCTTCCACCTCGGACGCGAAGCCAGCCCGGGCAAAGTTGCGGGCGTAGGAATCAACCACGGCGTAGGAGAAGAGATCGCGGCGGGCGTGCTCGATGCCCTCGTGACGCTCACACACACCGGCGTGCACGTAGGCGTAGATCTCGGCGTTGCCACCCTTGCGCACCTGCTCAACGGACCATCCAACGTGGGAGGCGGGGAGATAGTTGAGCGCCACCCCGTCGGCCACTTCGCCGGCCAAGGCCAACATCTTGGGGTTGAGGGCCCCGATGACGATCTTTGGTTTCTTTTCGCCGAGCCGCACTCCGAGCCGGAACCCTTTGACTTGGTAGAAGTCGCCGTCAAAATCCACCTTCTCGCCGGTGAGGCATTGGCGCAACAACTCCACGTATTCGCGGGTGTGGCCGAGAGGATGGTCGCGGTAGGCAACGCCATGCCATCGCTGGGTGACTACGGGCGAGGAGATACCCACCCCCAAGACGATGTCGCGTTCGGGGTGCAGGGCTTGCAGGGTGGCTCCGGCCATGGCCACCACCATCGGGGTGCGCAGTTGGAGGGCCAGCACGCCGGTGCCGAGGCCGAGTGACGGGGCGGCGGCCCCCACCGCCGCCAGGAGCGAGAACGCCTCCGGGCCGGTGGTCTCGGCGGTCCAATACGAGTCGTAGCCAAGGTCGGCCGCCAGCACCGAGGTGCGGATGGCGGTATCGGGACCGAGGTTCATGAGGCTGGCAAAGGTCACTCCGGCTCGTTCCATTCCCATGACCGCCAACGCTAACCGCTGGACCGGGGTGGCCTGGGCGGGGCCCGATGACGTGACGTTCGTCATTTAGGGGCGTAATCCCGCCCCGTCGTCACACGGCTTGGGTAGGGTGTCGGGGATGACTAAGACAGAGGTTGCCACAGCAGGTAAGGGCGAAGCGGGTGCGAAGGGTACCGATGAGGCGGTGATCAATGAGGCCCTGCGTCTCATTGACGGCGGCTTGTTAGACCTGATGCACCGGGAACTCGTATCAACCGATGAGGTATCCGATCTTCTCCTCGATGTGCGGATGCTTCTCACGGCGGCCGAGTTGGCCTCCGGGAGCAAACCCGCCGCCGGGGCTTCGGTCGGCGCCTAGTTCCGAGACGTTCGTCGTCGGGCCTTCGGCCGCGTGCCAGCGGCGATCAGCGCGGCGAACTCATCAGCAATCGCGTCCCGTAGACCCCCCGGGTCGGTCACCGCGCCCAGGTCGGCGTTCAGGCCCATGTCGAGGCTGCCGTTGTACGACATCAGGGTGAGGTTCCAGGCGGTGCCGCCGGTGGGGCCCACCGGGTAGTTGGCTTCGATGCGCGCCCCGGCGATGAAAAGCGGGAAGGGGGCGCCGCGCACGTTGGAGGTGGCGAAGTCCACCGTCTCGGCTTGCTGGCGGGCGAGGCGCGTCATCACCGAGGTGGGAAGCAGGTTGGCCACCCCGGCCAGGCCGCCGACCAAAGTCATGGCCCGCTCTTGCTTGGTGGTGTCGAGTCGGGACCGGATGGCCGTGAAGCGTTCCTGCGGGTCGTGGAGGCCGACGGGCAGGAGCACGCGGGTAGGAGTGAAGGAGTTGCCGCCGGAGGAGTGGTCGCGGCGGGTGCTCACCGGCATGGTGATGCGAATTTCGTCGATCGGCGATCCGGCAGAGCGGTGGTAGGCCCCCGCCCCGCCGACGGCGGCCGCCACGAACATGTCGTTGAGGCTTCCGCCGAGGGTGTTGGCGGCGGCCTTGGCCTCGGCCAGGGGCACCTGGAGTACCTCAATGCCACGGCGGAGCGATCGTTGCTTCCACAGTGGTGATCGGGCGGGGTCGGCCACCCCGATTTGCCGCCGCGCCGATCGACCGAGTTCGAGGGCATCGCCGGCCAGGCCGGTGAGGTGTCGGGGGTCCCGCATCACCGCGACGCCCCCTTCGGCGCTGCGGCGCACGAGCCCGAGCCCCCGGCGCAGTTGGTGGGTGAAGGTATCGATCGTTGCCTCCAGCAAGGTGGAATCGATCGATTCGGGAGGGGGTCGGGGGGGAGCGATGGGTTCGGTGGCGTCTCGGTCGATGTCGATGAACTGCTCCGACATGCGGATGCTGCCCTCCCCGTCGGCGATGGAATGGTGCAACTTCTGGACCATGGCGGCGCCGCCCCCTTCGATGCCCTCGATCACGAGGAACTCCCACAGTGGTCGCGTCCGGTCGAAGGGCCGCTGGACATGGGCGCTGGCCAGTTCAAGTAGTTGGGCCATGGTGCCCGGGGCGGGAAGAGCGGTCCAGCGGAGGTGGTAGGTGAGGTCGAAGTCCGGCTCGGCGCGCCACTCGGGAGGAGCCAGACGTCCGAGGGCCGGCACCACCCGTTGGTGGAGGCGGGGGACCATGGTCACGGCCCGCTCCAGGCGGGCCCGCAATCGATCAGGGTCGGGGGGGCGATCGAACAGCGTGATGTTGGCGATCGACGCGCTGAGGCGGGGGTCTTTTTCGAGGTTCCACATGAGGGCTTCGACGTCGGTCATGCGCCGTTCGTTCCGAAGTTCCCGATCTCCAGCCATAGTCCCGAAACGCTAGTGGCCGCTCAGCGGGGGAGCGACGTGTGCTTGAACTCGTTGAGTTCAGGGAAGTTGTCGATGAGATCGACGATGCGTTCGATGTAGGCGATGGCCTCGTCCGGATGGCCTTGCGGCCGGTTCATCACGCGGGCAAACACGGCACTGGAACCTCGTATGAGGGTGGGAACACCCCACCCCTCGTGGTACTTCACGGTGGCCTCGTGAGCCTGTTGCACCGTCACCAATGGTTCCCCGGTGGCGATCTGGGCCAACACGGCGTCGGCATCGACGTGTTGTTCGTCCAACACGCTTCGAATCGTCTCCTCGCGGTGGATCTGGCCGCCGTGATCGTGACGCCGCGCAAACAGGGCCTCGTGGGTGTCGAGGAACCGGTCGGGAAACGTGTCCCGTACGACCACCCCGGCTTGGAGGGCCAGCATCCCCGTATCGTCCTGCCAGTGATCCCAAATGTCGGGCTCCCCCTCCTCGTGGTGCATCTGGCCGAGGGAGAACGGTTCGAAGGTGACATCCCAGGCGGCTCCCGCGCGCAGGCCCGTGATCACGTAGTAGTGGAGGTTGCGGGCGAAGGGGCATCGGTAGTCCCAGTTCACCGAGAATTTGAGACGATCGCTCATGGGCGGTCTAACGCTGCGGGCCGGCTGGCCATTCCCGAGCGAGTTAGGGCTTGGGCCACGCACGGCGAGCGAGGGCGGCGATACCAATTCCCAAGGCGGCGCCGGCCACCACATCGGAGGCGTGGTGCATCTTCACGTACACCCGACTACTGGCCACAATGGCGGCGATCCCGTAGTACAAGGGCCACAGCGGGTCGCCCTGGCTCAGGACCCCAGCGGCGGTGAACGCCGCACTGGCGTGGCCGGAGGGGAAACTGCTCGTCTGGGGGATCCGGATGGGGTGGGGCCGGGGTCGGTCCGTCTCCCAATCGGGTCGCTGGCGTTGAAAGGCACTCTTGATGCCGCCGTTCACGAGTAACGACTCGGCCGCGAGGATGGCCGACATCCGCACGGCGGTCATCGGGTCTCGGCCGGGGAGGAGTCCCTGGCCCACGCTGATGACTTGCCAGATCAGCGACCAGTCGCCCAGTTCGGAGGCTCCGTACATCACCTTGTCGAGAGCACGATGGCCTCGCAGGCGTTCGACCTTGCGGTCGACGGCCTCGTCGAAACGCTCGACGAGTTGCTTGGCGCGAATGAGGGGCACGGCGAGAGAGGGTACCGGCCGGGGGGTACTTCAGGACACTGCGGGTGTTTCTCCGGAGTGTCGCTGGCTCTCCCGGTTGATCCGATAGGCGTCGGCGAGAGCGATATCGCCCCCGAAGGAAGGGCAGTACGCCTTGTAGTCACACCAGTCGCACAGGCGGGTTGGGTTGGGCCGGAAGTCTTCCTCCTCGCAGGCCTGCTCCACGGCCGACCAGACGGCGGCCAACTTGCGTTCGACGCCCTTGGTGGAGCGATCAGTGGGGGTGGAGACAATGGCGACTGGGTTGGCGAGGTAGAGCAGTTGCACCTTCGCCGGTCGTCGGCCGAAGACCCGCTCACAGAGCAACGAGTAGAACGCCACGCCGGCGAGGCGTTCTTGTTCTTGGCGCGGACCCGGAGCGCGGCCGGTTTTGTAGTCGGTAACCACGAGTTCGCCGTTGGCATCCAGCTCGAGGCGGTCGATGATGCCGCGAAGGATCACCCCGTCGATCTCGGCCTCCAACTTCAATTCGATGCCAATGGGCGTAATGGTGGTGGGGTCTTCGAGGCGGAAGTATTTCTGAAGGAGCACGCGTGACTCGCTGAGGAAGGTGGCTTCCTTCGCGTTGTCCAGGGCCAGGTCGGTGAAATCAGGATTGGAGCGAAACTCGGCGGTGGCTTCTTCGAGGCACACCAGCGAGCGCTCGAAGGTGCGCTCGGGGCCCTCGAGGCAGAACAGCCGCTCGAGGGCCGCGTGCACGAGGCTCCCGCGGGTGGCCGCTATCGACGGCATTTGAGGGAGATGGTCGATGGCGGAGAACCGAAACGACAGGGCGCAATTGGTGAACGATGACACCTTCGAGGGCGAGAGGCTGGCGGGCAGGGGTAACGGCATGGCGTCAGGCTAGGCCGGGGGTGTGACAGCAACCGGCGGGCGGTTGGTTCAGCGGAGGGTGGTGGCGAAGGCGGCGGCCGAGGCGGCGAGTGTTCGGGGCGCTTCGAGAGGCCCGAAATGGCCCATGAAGCGGTGGCGTTCAAGGCTCCCCTGAGGCAGGACGAGGGCGATGGCCTCGGCCAGGGCGCCGGGGGGAAGAAGGTGGTCTCCGCACACCACTAGCACCGGGCAGTGCACGTCCCCGAGCCGACTGAAGGCCTGGTGACCGTCGCCACCGCGAAAGATCTGGGCTTCGTCGGCCGGTCGGCAGGCGAGGTGCACTGTTCCATCCTCGTCGGCTACAAATCCATGCCGGACGTAGGCCGCCAAGGCGGCCGCTTGCCAGGTATTCAGAGGCGGTTTCGCGCTGTAGTGCGCCAACGCCTCGGCGGCGGTCGGGAAGTTTTCGCGCCGGCGGGCGGCGCCCTCGGACAGATGCTTGCCGCCCTCCATCGCCCCGGCGGGGCTCGGTGGTGGCGCGATGGGTTCGAAGAGCCAGAGCCCGGCGAAGGTGCCCGGGCGGGCCTGTTCGGCGAGGAGCAATGCGGCGGCCCCCATCGAGTGGCCGATGCCGAGGAACTGCCCGGGTTGGCCCGGGAGGTGGTGCACCGCCGCCTCCACGTCGTCTCCCATTTCCGTCCACGGGAGCGGTTGGTTCGGTGGCACTACCGACTGACCATGGGCGCGAAAGTCCAGGGCCCACCGCTGAAAGCCGTCGCCGAGGGCCGCCGCGAAGGGCTCCCAGACCGCGCCGTGGAGCCCGGTGGCATGGGCAAAGAGAGTGGGCCGGCCGCTCCCACCGAAGTCGTGGACCGCCAGGCTGACGCCACCGGAGGAGGGCACCGTACGCATAGGGGCATCTTGATCCGGCGATGGGCGCCGAGGCGAATAGCGTGGCGACCATGACGGAGTTTGGCCCCGACGATGAGTACCCGAGCGACTCCGTTGATGAGGCCGCCGTCCGGGCGGCGAACCGTTGTTTCTACGATGCCTTCGAGGCGCGCGACCTCGACGCGATGTCCGACGCCTGGTTGCACGACGACCGCGTGTCCTGCACCCATCCGGGTTGGCGCACACTGCGGGGCTGGGGCGCCGTGTCGGGCTCATGGTTCGCGCTGTTCGGCGGCCCAAACCCCCTGCAGTTCATCCTCACCGATGAGGTCGTCTCGGTGGCGGGCGACACCGCCTGGGTGACGGTGGATGAGAACCTCATCAGCGTTGACGGTGGCGGCACCATCGCCGCCATCAACGTCTTTGTGCGCACGGGGGAGCGGTGGCGTTGTGTGGCCCACCACGGCTCTGCGGTGGCGCCGCCCGCGTGACGACCAATGACGGAGGCCCCCCAGGAGCCTATGTTTCGGCCGTCGGGCGGTAAGCGGGGAGTTTGTTCTCCCGCGCAGGACCGTGCGGTGGAACAATGGGTACACAGGCTCAACTGAAGGAGCGCCCATGGATCTTCGAGTGCTCGTCCTCACCGGCGACCTAGATCTTGCGTCACTCGTGCAGGGTCAGGCGGAGAACCTCGGGTGTAGTTGCAACGTGGAGTCGTCGTACGAGGGTGCCAGTGGGGAGCCCGATTGGGCCGATGTGGCCATCGTCGATTTGGCGGGCGAGGGCTTCGATGACCTGCATCGAATGCGCGTTGAGACGCCCCGAGTGCGCATCCTGGCCGTCGCCGCCGATGCGGCGACGGGTGACCAAGCCCGCCAGGCCGGGGCCGAGTTCGTGTTGCTGGAGCCGCTTGTCCTCGCCGAGCTGCTGGCGGCCCTGCGGGCGCTCCAACCCGTCACCGACCCACCGGCGATCGATCCCCGCACCGGCGAAGCATTCGGCCCGGCAGAGGAGTCTGATGTGCCGTGGTGGGCCACTCGCTGAATCAGCGGATTGGGAGGGGTGATCCTGGATCGCCCCGGGGAGCAGGATCGCGGCCACCTCTCAGCCGAGTGCCGGTGCCCGATGACCGGCCCCGGTGGTGGTCGCGGGGGAGAAACCAACCGGAAGACCTCGCCGAGCGGCCCCGCCGCGGCTAGACACGCCCCCACCGCCGCTGTACGTTTTCAGCCTGGCAGACAAGTGGGGGAACGACATGACGAGCCAGGCGGGCACGCTGGCGATCCATCAGGCCGAGGCACTGGCGGCCGCGGGCGAGACGCGCGGCGCCATCGATCTGCTGGCCGCCCAGAATCGTCAGGCCCGTGACACCGCCGTTGAGCTCGCCCTGGTGGGTCTCCGTCGCGATGGTCCAGCCACCCTGGTGTCGCCGCCCTCGGTGGCTCCCGCGCCCATTCTGGCCACCCCCCCCACGGGCGAGGTGTTTGAGGTGGACGCGGTTGACCTAGACGTGGCGGCGGTTCGGGAGGGGTTCGCGCAGAGTGGATGTGTGTTGGTGCGCGGATTGGTACCACCGGAGCGGGTGGCTCTGTTGGTGGCCGGCATCGACGCCTCCCTGGCCGCCCTCGATGTGGCCGCGGAGAATCCCGCCTTGGTTGATGCCAGTTGGTACAGCCCGGGCTCGATGCCCGACCGCAACTCCGGGGGACTCTCGCTCTCGGAGGCCGACCATCGTCTTTTCCTGCGCCAGCGCGGGGGGATGTGGACTGTCGACTCACCCCGGATGCTGTTCGAACTCCTCGAACTGGTGGACGACGTGGGTGTCGGTGCGGTGATGACGGAGTTCCTCGGCGAACGCCCCTTGCTTTCCGCCCTGAAGTGCACCATGCGAAGGGTGCCGCCCGATCAGGTCCCACACGGCGGATGGCATCAGGACGGAGCCTTCCTGGGTGAGCAGGTGGGCGCGTTCAATATCTGGCTGGCTCTTACTGGCTGTGGCGTGGACGCTCCCGGGCTCGACGTGGTGCCCAAGCGGGTGGGCCGGGTGATGGCTAGCGATGACGATTCACCGTTTGACTGGTCGCTGTCCGAACGGGCGGTGTCCGAGGAAGCCGGCGCTATGCCGATCCTGCGTCCGGTTTTCGAATCGGGCGACGCCTTGCTGTTCGATCATCTGCTCGTCCATCGAACGGCTTTGTCGCCCACCATGACCCGTACTCGTTACGCCATCGAGTCCTGGTTTTTTGCGCCCTCGGCCTATCCGGTGGGGCAACTTCCGATTCTCTACTGAAGCACCGGTGGATAGTCTCGGTCGGGGTCGATCGGCGTGGTGCGCCGATACCGGAGTGGGTCGGCTAGCCCGGCGGCGGCCACGGAGCGGAGGCGCCGCGCGCTGTCCGACCACCGGAATCGGTCGACAAAGTGAGATCCGTTGGTGGCGATGCGTCTACGCAGATTGTCGTCGCCGCTGAGTTGGCTGAGCACTTCGGCCATGTCGTCGGGCTCACCACCGCAGATCATGGCCGTCTCACCGTCGATGGCGTAATCGGCTGATCCACCGTTGTCGGTGGTAACCAGCGCACAGCCGCACGCCATTGCCTCCACCGCACACATCCCGAACCCTTCGCGCCAACTGGGCTGGAGGAACATCGAGGCACCGGGGTAGATCTTCTCGGCGAGGATCGCCTGGCCGGGCGCTAAAACAAACTCCAGTCCAGGGTCCAGAGCCCGGGCCAAGGGAATCGTCCCGAACACGGTGCTCGGCACACCGAGGGAGCGATGGAGCCGCTCGAGGGCCATGAGGCCAGCCTCGCCTCGCTTCGCCGGGAACGGATCAAAGTTCATCGTGACCCGCGGTGACCGCCCGGCGATGGGCCGGAGGATCCGAAACCGCTCGTGATCGAGGCCGTTGGGGATGTTCACCACATGGTCCGCCGGCACGCCGTGGTTCACCGCCAGGTCCGCCAGCCAGGATCCCACGCACACTTTCGGACCCGGAAGGTTGAGGGCGAGATTCTCTATGGCGGCTGGAAACACACCGCTTCCTTGAAGCAAAGTGATCGGTAGCCAGCGGTGGGCACCCGGTTGTTGCAGGGCCTCTAACAGGCGGCGGCCGGGGGCTCCGCCGGAGGGGGCAAGGGCTGTGGCGATGAGTTTCGGTGAGTACACCACTACGTCGCCGTCGGGGATTTCCTCGGGGGCGAGGTGGGCGCCGAAGCGGTGCTCGACGGCCTCATCGAAGGCGAACCAGGGAAGGTCCGCATGGCTGCGGATTGTCATCTCGTCGTGGGGAAGGTGGACGACGCGAACGTGGTCGGTGCCAAGGCGGGCGAGGGCGTTCACCAGTTCGAACCTTGCGATATCGCCACCGGTCGGGCGGGGGCAGCTCGGGGCCAGGAAGGTCCACCGGATGGGGGAGGGACCGTGGGTGGTACTCACGATGCCTGTTCTTTCAGGCGTCGGCGGGTGGCGGCGAGTTGTTCGGGGGTGAGGCGGAGCTGGCTTCCCGTCTGATTCACGAAATACTGGTCGATATTGGGGAGGTTGGCTCGGTCGATACCGATCTGCTCGGCAAAGGCGGGGATGACAGAACCGTCCGCGGCCATGGTGGCGTCGTAGTCGATCACGTCCACGTGTTGGCGGCCGAACCACCGCCGATACCCGGCCAGGAGCGCGTCGTGGTCGACAAGCCACGAGTCATCCTCTACGTAGGCGAAGGAGGACGGATCGGTGCTCAGCGGAAACCCGGTGGCTTCGAGTTGCCGGCGGTAGGACCGCAGGAAGGCCGCCTTGTCCCGCAGAAATACGATGACCCGCACCGGGCCGTTACCCAGCAGGTCTCGCAGCCGTTCCAGTTCATCGTCGAACCGGAGGTAGCTGAGGTCTTCGTGGGAAAAGACGAGGACTTCGGGGCCGGGGCGGCTGACGTAATCGCGTACATGGGCCTCGGCATGGGAGAGCCATGCCGGCTCTTGGGTCTCCGGTAGGCGCAAGCGCGCCGGCCAAAATCGCTCAGGACGGATGGCCAGCAACGGAAGTTCGGCGTGGGAATTGGGAATGACCAGGCCCGGCGGATACGTGATCCCGGCGTCGGCCAGCAGGCCGGCGTTTTGGTCGGCCAGGAACTGTTGCAGCGAGGTGGTGCCAGTCTTGTGCGTGCCCACGTGGAGCACGATCCCCCCCGTCATGACCGCAGTGTACCGATCAGCCCGGAGAGTGGCAGGGCCAGGGTTTATGAGGTCATGGCCGTGAAGGCGAGCATCATCTCTTCATTGAGATTGCCGGGTACCTCGTAGCCCTCTTCTTGGTGGATCTTGTCCAAGTTGTCTCGCACGCCCTCGGGGGCCGATCGGTCGGCGGCGGCTCCGAGCAACTCCTCGGTCATGCGGGTCTTGGCGACTTACGAAACCGGAAGACTGGCGGCGGTCGATAAGTTGCACCTCATTATCGCCCGAGCAAAATGGCAACGGGACCACGAGAGGATCACGCTCGGATTCATCGAGTGGAAGCGGCACCAGTGGCTCGACCTCGAATTTGATACGTCCGAGGATCGGATTGCTCGGGCACTCACACCGGAGCAGGTACCGGCAGGGTACGCACCGGCGAAAACGCCGGGCCGGGTAGTGCCACTGGTTGCCACGGATTGCCTTAGCGGGCAACGTGGCGGCCGGGGGGCACGCCCGGAATGGGCCGGCCGAGCAACGCCGGGTCGAGGGTGCAATACTCCATCCGTGTTCGAGAAGTGGAAGGCGCGCCGAGCCCAGCGTGTTGCCGAGGCCGCGGCGAGGGAGCTGGCGCAGCGTGAGGCGACGTGGGAACACACCGATCAGCAACTCATCGGGCTCATTGCGCGGGCGAAGGCGGCGGCCAGTGGGACCTTCCCGCCCGTTGACTCCTCGGTCCCGCTCAAAGCCGGTGAACACGCGCTTCTCGACCTCGCCGGTGTGTCCCTCATCGAACCACGCCGGGGCCCCGGGCATTGGCAAGGAGCGAGCCAGGGGGTTTCGGTCGATATCCCGGGCACGAAGTCGATGCGCTACCGGGTCGGCGCAACGCGCGGCACGTTCGTACCAGGTGAAGAGAACCCCGCGCCTATCGACACCGGCACGCTGACGATCACGGATCGTCGAGCGGTTTTCGTCGGCTCTCAGCAGACCCGCGAATGGGCCTGGTCTAAGCTGGTGGGCTTTCACGACGACAACGTCGCCGCCTGGACCGGTATCGCGGTTTCGAATCGCCAGAAGATCTCTGGGGTCGCGTATCCACCCGGCGAAGCCCAGTCCGTGTGGCTCAGTCTCGAACTCGCCGCCGCCCTCGGCAATGGGACCGTCGATAGCTTCGTCGCCGATCTGGAAACCGAGCGAGTGGAGTGGGCGGCCAACCGCCCGGCGTCGGCTCCGACTTGTGCTCCACCGCCGATTGCTTCTCAACCGCGCCAAGACAAATGACGCGTTCGGCGCGACGGCCATCGACGGTGCAGAGCGGCCCCATCACCCGCGCCAGTGCCGCTACGAGTGCAGCGGCTCGAGCTGGCGCCCTGATCGGCTGACCGCAATGGTGCTCGTGGTGCAGCCATGCACCGAGGCATTCGAGGTGCCGGAGAGTGGTGCCGGTGGTCGCCACGGATTGCCTTAGCGGGCAACCTAGCGGCGCGACAGATCGCCCAGTACGCCGCTACCGTGCTCAACGCTGCGGTGGCCGATGGGCTTATCGTCGCTAACCCAGCGGGAGGAGCGGTGAGGCCACGTGTTGATGCCCTGCCCTTGGTGCCCTTGACCGATGGAGGGGTGGATGCACTTCAGGGCGCTGCGCCAGGATGGCACGAACGCGCACGCTCGACGGTGCCCGTAGGCTTCAGGCGCGATCTTTTGTGTCCCGCTCGTGTCCTGGGGGTCATCGACTAACCCCGTATAGGCCCTAGGGCCAGGGTTTCTTAGGTCATGGCCTTGAAGGCGAGCATCATCTCTTCATTGAGATTGCCGGGTACCTCGTAGCCCTCTTCTTGGTGGATCTTGTCCAAGTTGTCTCGCACGCCCTCGGGGGTGAGATCGGGATCAAAGTGGCCGGGGGTGACGCCTACGAACACGCGGGCCACGCGCCCGCCGCCCACGGAATAGACCTCGCCGCTCACCAGGCAGTCCTCGTGGGCCAGGTAGGTGACAATGGGAGTGACGAGCTCGGGGGCCAATCGGTCGGCGGCGGCTCCGAGCAACTCCTCGGTCATGCGGGTCTTGGCGACCGGGGCGATGGCGTTGGCCTTGATGTTGTTCTTGGCCCCTTCCACCGCCAACACCCGGGTGAAGCCGACGAGACCCATCTTGGCGGCCCCGTAGTTCGTCTGGCCGAAGTTGCCGAAGATTCCCGCCCCCGATGAGGTGTTGATGATGCGGCCATAGCCCTGGTCTCGCATGATCTGCCAGGCCGGTTGGGTGACGTAGAAGGCACCCCGAAGGTGGACGTCAAGGACAGGGTTGAGCTGGTCCGGCGTCATGTTTTTGAATGATGTGTCGCGCAGGATCCCTGCGTTATTGATGATGATGTCGATACGACCGAACGTGTCGATGGCGGTCTGCACGATGCCGGCTCCTCCCTCGGGGGTAGCCACACTGTCGTAGTTGGCGATGGCCTCGCCCCCGATGGCGGTGATCTCATCCACCACCGCTTGGGCGGCGGTGGTCGACTGGCCGGTGCCATCACTGGCACCACCGAGGTCATTGACCACCACGAGGGCGCCGCGCCGGGCGAGGTCGAGGGCATGCGAACGGCCGAGGCCACCCCCGGCTCCGGTGATGATCGCCACCTTGCCGTCGAAACCGAGATCAGCCATGCCTACTCCTGCGCGCTCGTGGGGGTTTGTGAAGAACCGGGAGCGTACGCAACGACCCGGCTGGCCACCGAATCAGCGACCAAACACCTTCAGTTGCGGCCCTGCAACTTGGAGAGCAGGCGCAGGACCTCGAGGTAGAGCCAGACAATGGTGACGAGCAGTCCAAACGCGGCGTACCACTCCGTTTGCTTGGGTGCTCCCGCCGCCACGCCGCGCTCCACGAAGTCGAAGTCCAAGAGAAGGTTGAACGCCGCTACCGCCACGATCACCAGGCTGATGGCGATCCCCACGACGCTCGAGTCGTGCAAGAAAGGCACGGAGGAGTTGAACAGGCTGAGGACCATGTTGACGAGGTACATCAACAACACGGCCCCCGTGGCCGCCACGATGCCCATGCGGAGTTTGTCGGTCACGGCGATGATTCGGGTGACGAACAGGAAGAGCATCACCGCGAAGACTCCGATGGTGAGGCCGATGGCCTGCAGGACGATGCCATCGAAGGCGGCGTTGTACGCCGCCGAGATCGCACCGAGGAATGCCCCCTCGAGCAAGGCGTACACCGGAGCGGTGAAGCGGGCCAGATTCGGCTTGAAAATCGTAAGCAGGGCCACGCCCAAAGCGCCGAAGACCACCAAGAATGCCCACCCGGGGAGCTGGATCTCGGTTCCACTGGTTTCCACGCTGTTCCACCCGTACACCCCGGCGGCTACCAGCACGACGAGCAGGGCGCCAGTGGCCCAGACCGTCCCGTTGACCGTCATGGTGGCGTGATCGGTGGCGGGGGGCTGGTAGGAAGGCGACTGGTAGGCCTCTTCCATTTGGTCGGTCCCTGCCGCCCAACCGGCGGTGCTCTCAGAGACTCGTTTGAAGGCCTTGTCGTTCAGCGCCGGATTGGACGACGATCGTTGGGTTGCCATACCCCCAGTATGCCCTAGCCGGGGCCCGTTGCGGCGGCGGGCCAGATCGAGGAATCAGGACACCGCGCTCGCCACGCGAACGGCGATGTGCACGGCATGGTCACCGAGTCGCTCGTAAAATCGGGCCACCAGAGTGGCATCAGCGGCCGCACCGGCCGATACGTCCCCGGCGAGCAACTCTGCGGTGAGACGGGTATGGAGATCGTCCACCTCGTCGTCGGCGGCTTCCAGGCGCTCACCGGCGGTGGGATCGCGCTCGATAAATCCGTGGGCGGCCATACGCCAGAGTTCTATGCCGACGGTCCCCATGCGTTCGAGCATGCCGCGCGCCGCCGGGGTGAGTTGGGCGACGAGGCCGGTGCCAGCCCGCTTGGCGATGTGCTCGGCGAGGTCGCCGGACCGCTCCAGTTCCGGGACGATGCGAATGATGGCCAACACGTACCGCAGGTCGCCAGCCATCGGAGACTGCAGGAGCAGTAGTCGCTCGATGTCGCCTTCGATTTCCAGCATCAAGCTATCGATCATCTTCTCGCCGGCCCGGACGGTGGCGAGTGCGTCGGTGTTATCGCCCAACAGGGCCTCGTTGGCCGCCGCCAGTGCTTCGGTCACCAGCGCAAACAGGCGCACCACTTTTTGGTCGGTCACATCAAGGTCGCGGTGAAACCCCACTCGCAGTTCCTGTGGTTGGTCGGTCATGTGGTGTCCACTCCCATCTGCTCAGCGGCCCAGCCCTTGAGGCGCTGGTAGTCCACCTTTCCGTTCGGTGCCCTCCCGATCGTACCGATCAACAGGACGCGTTTGGGGGCTTTATAGGCAGCCAACTTCCCTTTCACATGGCTGATGATGGCGCTTTCTTCGAATGCGGCTCCGGGGAGGATCTCGACCACGGCGGTGATCGCCTCACCGAACTTCTCATCGGGTAGTCCCACCGCCACCGCGTCGGCCACCGTCGCGTAGGTTTTCAGAGCCTCCTCCACCTCCTCGGGGTACACCTTCTCGCCGCCGGTATTGATGCACACCGAACCGCGACCGAGCAGGGTCAAGGAACCGTCAGCATCGACGGTGGCGTAGTCTCCCGGTACGGAGTAGCGCTGGCCCTCAAACATGATGAAAGTGGCGGCCGATTTCGCCTCGTCCTTGTAGTAGCCGATGGGTTGGAACCCCCCCACCGCCACCCGACCGGTCTCGCCCGAGCCAGGCTCCACCAAGCGGCCATCGTCGGTGATGACCTTTGTGAAGGGCCCCACGGTGAACTTGGCGGTGACGCTCGCCCCGGCGGCAGTGCTCACCGACTGTCCCATGCCGAGCGCTTCCGACGACGAGAACGCGTCGATGATCATCAGTTTGCTCTGATGGCCCAAGAGCGCCTGCTTGGCCCCCTCGCTAAACATCACGCCGGAACTAGAGATGATGACGAGGCTCGAGATGTCCCATCGGTTGGGGTTCGCATCGAGGGCGCGCACCATCGGCTTGGCGAAGGCATCACCCACGATGGCGATGGTGTTCACCCCCTCGCGCTCCACGGTGTCGAAGAGTTCCTCGATATCGAGGTTGCGAGACTGCAATGTGACCGTGCAGCCGCCGCCCGAGAGCACGATGAGTTGTGTGAAACAGCCAGTGCCGTGCATGAGGGGACAGGCCGGCATGCCCACGAGGCCGGGGCCTTGCACCTGGTCACGGATGAGTTGGAGATCGGCATCGCCCGTGCGGGCATCGGGGACGAGCGAGCCGACGAGCGTGCGGAACAGATCGTCTTGACGCCACATCACCCCCTTGGGCATCCCGGTGGTACCGCCGGTGTAGAGCAGGAGAAGGTGGTCGCCGTTGCGTCCCCACGGCCCCTCCACCGCTTCGGAGGTGCCGGCTTCGGCGGCGGTTTCGTAGGGCGTGGCCCACGCCGGACAGCCACCGGCACCGTCGTCTACCCAGAGCCACAGCCGTACCATCGGCACCCGGGTGCGGATGCCCTCGATGCGCTCGGCGAAACTGCCGTGGAATACCACCGCCACCACGTCGCCGTTGTCCCATAGGTAGACAAGTTCGTCGTCGAGATAGCGATAGTTGGTGTTGATGGGGGCGAGGCCTGCTTTGAAGGCACCGAACATGGATTCGAGGTACTCGACTCCGTTGTAGAGGTATTGGGCAACCTTGTCCTGTTCCTCGACGCCCGCATCCAGCAGGGCGCGGGCCACGCCGTTCGCTCGTCGGTCGAACTCGGCCCAGGTAATCCGGCGGTCGCCATGCACCTGGGCCGGCGCGTCGGGCACCTGGTGGGCCACGGTTTCCCAGACATCGGCAAAGTTCCAACCCGGCATATATCCCCCTCAATCAGCGCTAACGGGTGCGCACCCTACCGTGATCGTCGTTCTTGACGGTCCCGCCGAGGGCGCGGATAGGTTGCGTCCGTGGATTTCGAACTCCCCGCCGCGAGCGACCCCCGCCGCCTCGAGGTGCGGGCGTGGCTCGCTGCTCACCGCCAACCCAGTGCCCGACAGTTGGCCGAGGCGGGCTACGTGGCGCCCCACTGGCCGAAGCCGTGGGGTCTCGATGCCGATCCGATCCACCAGATCGTGATCGACGAGGAGTTGGCGGCTGCGGGCGTTCAGCGACCGTCCAACACCATTGGCATCGGATGGGCCGGACCCACCCTGTTACACGGCGGCACCCCGGCTCAACAGGACCGCTACCTGTTTCCGTTGTTGGCCGCCGAGGAGATCTGGTGCCAACTCTTCAGCGAACCCGGCTCGGGGTCTGACCTGGCCTCGTTGTCTACCCGGGCGGTGCGCGATGGGGATGAGTGGGTGGTGACCGGCCAGAAGATCTGGACATCGCTAGCCCAGTTTTCTGCGTTCGGCATCCTTATTGCCCGCACGGATCCCGACGCTCCCAAACACGAGGGAATCTCTTATTTCATCTGTCCGATGGACGCCCCCGGGGTAGAGATTCGCCCGATCATCGAGATGACCGGGGCCCACATGTTCAATGAGGTGTTCCTCAACGAGGTGCGCCTTCCCGCCGCGAATCTGGTGGGCGAGGTGAACCGCGGCTGGGGCCTGGCCAAGGTAACGCTCGGGAACGAGCGCGTGTCTTTGTCCTCGGGAGGGGCGCTGTGGGGGATGGGGCCTAACGCACAGGACCTCATCGACGTGGTGCGGGCCGCCGGTGGCACCACCGATGTGGTGCTACGCCAACGCCTCGCGGCGCTGCACATCGAACACGAATTGCTCCGGCTCATCCGACTGCGCACGGTGACGGCCCGTATCAACGGGCAGCCGCCGGGGGCCGAGGCCTCGGTGCGCAAGATCATGGCCGACGAGCACGGCCAGGCGATCATGGGCCTCGCCAAAGACCTAGCGGGGCCGGGGGGGATGCTCTCCGATCGCGGCCCGCAAGGCGCCGAAGCGGAACTGTGGCACTACGGATTTCTCTTTTCGCCGGCCCTTACCGTGGGCGGCGGAACCGGCGAGGTGCAGCGCAATATCGTGGCCGAACGGGTCCTGGGCCTGCCCCACGATGCCGATGTGGAGCAGGGCCAGACCTGGTCCGAGTCGCGACACTGAGATGGGGGGCCCGCCGCCACTCTTGCCCGTTGGTTTGGGGCGCGGTTCCCGGTGCGTGTCAGGCTGTGGGTTATGAACTCGGTGCTCGTTCCGGTGGACCTGAAGCGCCACGAAAAGGTGCGGGCTTGGGCTGACCTTCCCGGGGTGCCCGTGGGCGAGCCCGGCAAGGTGCTGGTGGTGTCGGGGGTTACCTGGGTCCGGTACCGAGTGCTGTTCGATAACGGGGTGGAGATGGGCCTACTCGACGGCCGCCACATCGTGGCCACCCCGGGGTTCATCCCGATAGAAGAGCGTGTTGAAGAAGAAGCCGTTCAGGCGACGGACACGGGTGCCACCGCCGGAGAGGCCCAGGACAGCGCCGGCGATACCAACCCGTTTGGAGTTCCGAGTCATCTGCTCGAGCGGTCTGCCAAGGCCCGGCTCCGCCACGGCGGCAGCTGAATCAATCGACCACCACAAAGGGGAATGTCATGAAGCTCTCTACGTCGCTGAATTATGCCGGTGGATTCAAGCAAGGCACGGACCAGGTAGTGGAAATGGAAAAGGCCGGCCTCGACATGGTGTGGGTGGCCGAGGCCTACAGCTTCGATGCTGTCAGCAGCATGGGGTACTTGGCGGCGAAGACCTCCACGGTGGAGATCGCCGCCGGCATTTTGCCCATCTACACCCGCACCCCCACCCTGATCGCGATGACCGCCGCCGGTATCGACGCTCTCTCCGATGGCCGGTGCATCCTTGGCCTCGGGGCGTCGGGTCCGCAGGTCATCGAAGGATTCCACGGCGTTGTCTACGACCGGCCCCTTGGGCGCACTCGGGAGATCATCGACGTGTGTCGCCAGGTGTGGCGCCGGGAGAAGGTAGAGCACTCCGGGGTGAGCTACCAGATTCCTGTTTCGGCGGGGAAGGGAAGTGGCCTCGGCAAGCCCCTCAAGCTCATCAACCATCCCGTGCGCTCCGAGATCCCGATTTACGTGGCGTCACTCGGACCCAAGAATGTGGAGATGACCGCCGAGAAGGCCGACGGCTGGCTTCCGTTGTTTTACCTCCCCGAAAAAGCTCAGGATGTGTGGGGGGCGGATCTGGCCGCCGGAGCCGCCAAACGCGACTCCGACCGCGCCCCGATGGACGTCGTGGCGGGGGGCCTGCTGGCGGTGGGTGAGGGTGCCGAGGCCGTGCGCGAATACTCCCGGCCGATGGTGGCGCTCTACGTGGGCGGTATGGGAGCGAAGGGGAAGAACTTCTACAACGACCTCATCCGTCGTTACGGATTTGAGGCCGAAGCAGAAGCCATCCAGGACCTGTATCTGCAGGGGAAGAAGGACGAAGCCGCCCAGATGGTGCCCGATGAGTTGCTGGAGGCCACCTCGCTGTGCGGCAGTGAGGGGTACGTGAAAGAGCGACTTGCCGCCTACCAGGAGAGCGGCGTCACGGTCCTCAACATCACGCCGATCGGCAAAGACCCCGTGAAGATGATCGAGCAGGTCAAGGGCTGGATCGGGGACCTGTAGCCCCCCGGGAGGGGTTGAGTCATCAGCAGGTGGTGCTCCCCGAAGGGCGATAGCGGGCGCGGAACTTGTCGTCGGCGGTGCGCCCATCGGGGTAGGTGATGGTCCTCGTGGTTGTGACGGCGGTGCAGAGGCCGGCGGGTGCTTCCACGATGTTGGTTTGGGCCCCATTGGCGTAGGGCGTGGAGTAGAGCGTAACGGTGAGGCTGGTCCCGGTATAAGACGTCCAGATCATGATCCCGTAGGGCGTGTCGTTGGTAAACGCGAGATCCGGATTAGGGAACCCCATGGTGGCTTCCCGACCGCGTGGGTAGCGGTCGAAGTACTCCGAGTGGGCTTGGGATGTGGTGATGGGAAGGCCAGCGAAATAGGCGGCGTTGAAGGTGGTGGTGGCGAACTGTGAGATGCCGCCGCCGATCTCGTTCACATGGGCACCGTTACTAATGGCGCCGGCTTCCACGAACCCATCGGCGGCGGTGCGCTTCCCCACGTGGTCGTTGATGGAGAAACTCGCGCCGGGCGCGATCACCGCCCCCCGCACGAGATCGGCGATGCGGTGGATGTTGGTAATCCGGGCGCCGGTGGGGGCGTGGTAGGTCGTGAAGCCCGGCCCGGCGGTGGTCGGGGCGCCGTCTCGCCAGGCGTTGTTGCCGCCCACTGCCCGCACAATGCCGTAGGCCTTCGCATCGGCCACCGTGAACAGGGCCGGTCCGTCCACGAGTTGGAGGTCGACTGTTCGGGTGTTGTTGGTGAGAGCGGCGAGGATGGTGGTACTCGCACCCTCCCCGCAGCAGATGGTGCCCGGCTGGTCAGCCACGATCACTGGCTGGCCATTGCCGCCGAGGGTGAAAGAGGCATCGACCGGGTGGCCATCGACGTCCCTGAAGGCCTGCTGCAGATCGACAGCAACCTTGGTGGGGTCAAACGCCATCGCCACGGTGCCATCGGCGGCGCTGGTGAGGGTGACCCAAGAACGCATCGTGCCCCCCTCGATCGTACGGCTGATGTTGCCGGCGCGGATCTCGATCGGTTCGGCGGTGAGCGCCTCGGCGGTGGAGGTGGCAGAGGCGGCGGCTTCGTCAGAACCCAACGGCGGAAGGGGGCCTGGCCGCACGGTGAGGCTAATGGTGGCCTCACCGGTGTCGCTGGCCACCTGAGCCGCCGTCGATAACGCAGTGGCAGCGGTAGCGCCATCGATCCCTTCCCCGTCTTTCCCGGGGATGACCTTGAACGCTCCGTCGACGAGTTCGACGGAGGGCTCGGTGGGTTCGACGCGGTCCTCGCCCTGAAGCTCCACCAGGGTGGCGGCAACCTGTTCGGTGTTGACCTGGAAGTGCAACGGGGCCTGGCGTTCGGCCCAGAACGATGTGGCCCAGACGAATGGGCGAAGCAACAACGGCGTGTCGTAGCTGGGGTCCAGGGCACCATCAGTGGTCTTGCCCTCGTCGATGGTCAGGCCGAGCGCCGCCGCGGTGGTGGAGTAGGTCGAGTCCCCTGCGACTATCTCCACCGGCGTGGAGGCATAGCCGACGGAGGTCTCGGCGACGCGTCCCGCCAACTCATCCTCTCCGAGTCCGCCGATGGCCACACCGGCCAGGCTGGTGTTTCGAGGTACCTGCTGAGCACTCGCATCTACCGCCCACCCGATGATCAGCACCACGAGGAGAACGATGGGAACCGAGATGACGGCCAGGATCCACCGGCGCTTGGTGCCGGTGGACTTGCCGGGGCCGGGCGCGATGAGGTGGCTGGGGGTGGCGGGAGCCCCGAGTGGATCAGGGGCGACCGCGGTATCCAGGCCGGTTTCGGGGGGGATATCGTTCATCCCCCCTAATCTTTCACGCCGACCCCCCCTCATGGGATTCGCCCCCCGCCCGAGGGTGGGCTAAACGAAGGAAGCCGGTCACGGCTACAGACTTCAGGGGGATGGCAGGGATGACGAAACTATGCGAGGGCCGGGTCGCCATCATCACCGGCGCGGGACGGGGGATCGGCCGCGAACATGCGCTGCTGCTGGCCCATCACGGTGCCCGGGTGGTGGTCAATGACCTCGGTGGGTCGATGGACGGCGAGGGTAACGATCAGGGCCCGGCCCACGACGTCGTGGCGGAGATCACCGCAATGGGTGGCGAGGCGATCGCCAACGGCGATGACATCAGCGACTGGGACGGAGCCGAGCGGCTGGTGAACTCGGCCATCGAAACCTTCGGCGGGCTCGACGTGCTCATCAACAACGCCGGCATCCTGCGCGATCGCATGCTCACTAACATGAGCGAGGCCGAGTGGGACGCGGTTATCAAGGTGCACCTCAAGGGCACGTTCGCCCCCGCTCGGCATGCCGCGGCCTATTGGCGCAATCGAGCGAAGGCGGGCGAAACCAACGACGCCCGCATCATCAACACGTCCTCCCCTTCGGGCATCTACGGCAATGTGGGCCAAACCAACTACGGCGCGGCCAAAGCCGGTATTGCCAGTTTCACCATCATCGCGGCGAAGGAACTTGGGCGCTACGGGGTGACGGTGAATGCCATCGCCCCCGCCGCCCTCACGCGTATGACCGAGGGACTCGGCATGGGCAACGCCTCCGACGAGGTGAAGGAGCAGATGTCGCCGATTCACATCGCCCCGATCGTGTGCTGGCTGGCGAGCCCCGCCGCCGCCCATGTCACCGGCCGGGTGTTTGATGTGACCGGCCAGATGATTTCCGTCAGCGAAGGCTGGCACCGAGGTCCGTCGCTGGAAAATCCGCCGGACGACATCGCCGAGTTGGGACCGAAGGTGTCGGAGTTGGTTGCCCAGGCCCGTCCCAACGCCAACATGTACGGCTACGACGAGAAGTAGGAGCAGGCCGATGCCGATCAATCCTGAAGCAGTGGGCACGAAGTCCGAGCCAACCCGACGCGCATGGAGCAGCAAGGATGTGCTGATTTACGCCCTCGGGGTGGGTGCCGGAGCAGCCGATCCCCTCGACGAGCTGGAGTTCACCACCGAAAACACCAACGGCGCGCCCCTGCGGGCGCTACCCACCATCGCAGTGGTCCTCGGACCGATGGGGGGAAGTTTCGGGTCCATCGGGTCCTTCAATCCGGCCATGCTCGTGCATGGCGAGCAGGGAATCACGATGCACCAAGAGATTCCGGTGGAGGGTGAACTCGAGGCGGTGAGCGAGATCACTGCCATCTACGACAAGGGCAAGGGTGCGGTCATCGTGTCGGAGAGCACGGCCACCCTGGTGAGTACCGGTGAACCGCTTTTCTCCACTCGCATGTCGGCCTACATCCGCGGTGAAGGTGGATTTGGTGGCGATCGAGGCCCCTCGGGCACGCCTAATCAGGCCCCCGGGAGCGCTCCCGATCACAGCATCACCGTTCAGACACGAACTGACCAGGCTCTCATCTACCGGTTATCAGGGGACCGCAACCCGCTGCATTCGGATCCGTCCTTCGCCGCTATGGGTGGGTTCGACCGACCGATCCTGCATGGGCTGTGCACCTACGGTTTCACCGGACGGGTGCTGTTGCACATGCTATGCGGTGGGGATCCGAGCCGCTTCAAGGGACTCGACGCCCGCTTTTCGTCTCCGGTCATGCCCGGCGAGACCTTGAAGGTCAACGCGTGGTTGGACGGCGACGGCAGTGCCGTTTTCCAGACGTGCGGACAGGACGGCCGCATCGTGATTGACGCCGGGCGGGTTACTTACTCAGCCTGAGGGCTTAGAACAGCGAGGTCTGGGCGCGCTCAATGCCGCGTAGCGTGTCGTAGTCCACCTCAACGCACACGATGCCGCGCTCGGCGGCGAGGGCCTTTGCCTGGGGCTTGATCACTTGGGCTACCAACATGCCGCGCACCGGTCGCAGCATTGGGTCTCGGTCCATGAACTCTACGTAGCGGGCGAGCTGCTCCACCCCGTCGATTTCGCCCCGGCGTTTGATCTCCACCGCCACTGATCGGCCCAGGGCGTCGGTGCAGAGAAGGTCGACAGGGCCGATCTCGGTGCGGTGTTCACGACGGACTAAGACCAGGCCCGTTTCTAGGAGGTGGCAGGCATCGGCCAGCAAGGCTTGGAGGTGAGCCTCCACACCGTCTTTCTGGAGGCCAGGGTCGGGGCCAAGGTCGTGGGTGTGATCGGAGAGCAGAGCGTCGATGGTGATTCGCAGGATCTCGCCCGTGGGGCTAGTGACGGTCCAGTTGGTGGCGTTCTCAACGAGGAGATTCGGTGCGTTCATCCAGTTGAGCGGCTTGTAGGCTCCTCCATCGGCGTGGATGGCTACGCAGCCATCAGCCTTCACCATGATCAACCGAGTGGCCATGGGCAGGTGGGCCGAAAGCCGCCCTTGGTAGTCCACCGAACAACGAGCGATGACCAGCCGCACCGGGCTATTTGCCGCGTCGTTGGAGGCGATCACGAATGATCTCCCTCCGTTGCTGTAGCTCGCGATAGGTCACCGTGTCGACCGAGGCTTCTATGCCAAGGCTGGCCTTAACGCCGGTGAGATCCACCTGGTATCCCTCGCCCATGTCCATCCCCAAATCGACGGCGATGCGTTCGCCGTGGACCTGCGCGAAGTGCATCGACACCTCACCGATTTGACCGATGATGTCAAGGTCGGGAGCGAGGGTGGCCACGGCGCCGTCAAGGAACACCAAGTTCTTGATGAACAGCATGAGTTCTTTCGGGAGTTGGGCGCCGATCCCGAGCAAGGCCTTCATCACTGTCTGGATCTCGCGCACCAGTTCCTCGGCCGAGAGGGTGGTGGGATCGACGACCGGACGGTCAAGGCCGAGGTCGTTGATGACCGCGCCGATGTCGGTGTCGGGCGGCAGGGCCCCGAGGTCTCGCAGAGCTTCGATCTGGCCGGTGACGTCGTTGGCGGTGGCGGTCATGAGAAGCCGCAGGAAAGCCAAACGACGCGGTTCCGACAGGCGGCCCACGATGCCGAAATCGAGAAGCGCGGTGCGCCCATCGGGCAGCACGAACAGGTTCCCGCCGTGCAGGTCTCCGTGAAAGATGCCGTGGATCATCGCACCCTCCATGAACCCCACCAGGCCGGTGCGCACCACCGCCTCGGTATCGACACCCGCGTCTTTCATGCCAACGACGTCGTCAAACTTGAAGCCACTGAGGCGCTCCATCACCAAGACCCGCGGTGTCACCAGTTCTGGATGGGGACGGGGTACCACGTAGCCCCGTTGCCCCAGCAGGGCGAATGACTGAGCAACCGAGAGCATGTTGTCGGCCTCGATGCGGAAGTCCAGTTCCTCAGTGATGGTTTCGGCGAACAACGCCACCAGTGCCGGCGGGTTGGCCAGGGCTGCGATGGGGATGCGGCCGAGCGCAAAGGGGGCAATCCAGGCCATCACCCGCAGGTCGAGGTGCACCAACGAGCCCACCGAGGGTCGCTGAACCTTGACGACGACCTGTTCTCCGGTTCGAAGAGTGGCCGCATGCACCTGGGCGATAGATGCCGCCGCCAACGGCTCAGGGTCGAAGTGGCTGAAGACGGCCTCCAGCGGTCGGCCGATGTCCTCTTCCACGACGCGGCGCACGGTCGTGAAGGGTTCGGCTGGCACTTGGTCCCGACATTTCTTGAATTCGGCGACAAGTTCCTCTGGGAAAATCCCCTCCCCAGAGGACAGGAGTTGCCCGAGTTTGATGTACGTGGGTCCGAGTTGTTCGGCTGCCACGCGCAGCCGTCGGGAGATGTCCGCCCGTGAGGAGGTACCGCCGGCCCGGCGAGCGCCGAGATACCACAGGGCCAGGGCGGTACCCAATAAGCGGACGGTGTGAACCACCCGCAGCCCGGGGGGAACGCGGCCGGGGCGGGTAAGGCGCGGGAGGTCATCAGCGATCTGCCGGCGTAGGCCGGGGACTGACCGTCGCCACCGAAGGGCGGTTGGGTCAACAATCCAGGGGGCATCGTCGCTGAAACTTCCGAGTTCCAAGTCAGTGGCTTCCACCGTCCCGATCATCGCGCGTCCCGGATGGACGCACGAGTCCGGGCCACCGTCTGGGCGGCTGCCTAACCGCTAAGGTGACTGGATGGGCACGGTGGGGAAATGGCGTATGACCCCGAGGACCGCGGCCTTGTGTATCGGTCTTGTCGCCGGGATCGCAACGCTGGGGAGCACAGCGGCGGCGTTGGGGTTTGACAGCACCTTTGTCATTTACGACGTAGCTCTCTTGGTTTTGATTCTGGGTGGGGCGGCTCCGTTGGCGGCCCGAAAGGCTCATCGAGCCGATGATCGATTGGCGAAGGCCTGGTGGTGTATCGCCGCCGCCTGCGGATGTTGGGGCCTCGGGCAGGCGGCTTGGATGGCCGAAGGTGTTCTTGACCCCCTGGGGCAAAGCGCTAGCACCTTGCCTGATGTTGGTTACGGTCTGGCGATTCCGTGGCTGTTGGCGGGGGTACTGATCTATCCCACGCAACGAAAGAATGAAGGAACGGCTCTGAGGGCATCGGTCGATGCTTTGATCCTGTTCCTCGTCGGCGTCACTTACCTATCGATTTTCGAATTTTCGGGACTCTTGGCCAGCAATACTGATCAGTTCATTGGCACTTTGAGGCTGGTCATCTACCCGATTGGCGAACTGTTCGTATTAGCGGCAGGTATCACGGTTTACCAGCGCCGAGGGGTTGGTCTTAGGTCCCAATTTTACCGGATCTTATGGGCTATCGGGTTCCTCTGGATCGCTGACGTTGGATTTCTCTATGTCGAGGCGGGCGGTGAGGTTTCCATCTTCGGGGACAATTTCCTTTCCTTTGTCTCGTCGTGGGGATGGGTTGTTTGCTTTTCCTTGGTGGCCCACGCCGCCATCATCCCCGAGCCGGTTGAGAAGGAGTCCCCGGGCCAGAAGATCAATCCATCGAGGTGGAACGTCATGATTTTCGGACTGGTCGGTTCAGTTGTGGGGGGGCTGATCATCGAGGGTTACCAGGGTGCTGAGATGGGTCGTGTCGAGGAATTTCTGCTGGCGGGGCTGCTGCTGCTGCTCATAATCCGGTCGATCTTGGCCGAGCGAGAAAATGTCGTAATGGTTGAGAGCCTTGCCGTCTCGGTGGCCACTCTCAAGCGCCGGGAGGCCGTACTCAGTTTCCAAGCGACTCACGATGTCCTGACAACGTTGGCCAACCGCGCCGAGTTGCGAAGGATGATTCAGGCGGCGATCAACGAGCATCCCGATCGGGTCGTGGCGGTGCTCTTCATCGATCTCGACAATTTTAAGGCAGTCAATGACCAACTGGGGCACGAGGTGGGCGATGCCCTGCTCGTGGCGATCGGCGAGCGTCTGCGATCCTCCGTAGGTCGGGAGGGGTTGACGGCGCGACTGGGCGGCGACGAATTCGGAATTTTTGTCGGGGGACCCGATGCCGGCGAGAGGGGAGCGATGGTGGCGGCCCAGGTGATTGAGGTCTTCTCCACTCCCTTTAGTGTGAGAATGCACGACCTGCGGATGAGCGCCAGCGTTGGCCTAACGGCGGGCATTTATACTGGCGTTTCAGAGGTGTTGAAGGACGCTGACCTGGCCATGTATGAGGCCAAGGCTCGGGGCAAGTCTCAAGTGGCATTGTTCGATCAGCAGATGGGTCGACGACGAGCCATGGAGTCGGATTTGATGGACCGCATCATGGCTTCGTCATTGACCGATGAACTTCTTCTGCACTATCAGCCGCTCATTGACCTCGCCACCGGGCACGTCTGTGGCCAAGAGGCTCTGGTTCGGTGGCAACACCCGGAGAGGGGCTTGCTCCAACCGGCGGACTTCATTGGTCTCGCCGAGCGAACAGGGTCCATCGTCGCCGTTGGTTGGTGGGTGATGCGGGCAGCTTGTGCGGAGGCCGCCACCTGGATCGATCCTCCAACCGTGGTATCGGTCAACGTGGCCGCCCATCAACTGCTTCAGCCCGATGCCGCCCTGATCATCAAGGAGATGTTGGCCGAATGTGGTCTCGACCCCCGGCGCTTGATGGTGGAGGTTACGGAGTCGGTCATGGTCGACTTTGGGGTGATCGGACCATGTCTCGACGACCTCCGAAGCTGGGGGGTGCAAGTGGCGATCGATGATTTCGGCACGGGCTACTCCTCACTGAGCTATCTCACCACGTTGCCAGTTGACGTTGTAAAGATCGACCAATCCTTCATTGCCGCGCTTGGCGGCGACGCAAAAGGTGATGTGCTCGTTAGATCGTTAGTGGAAATGACGAAAAATCTTGGGATTCGCACGGTCGCCGAGGGGGTAGAAACCAGGGTGCAACTAGAGCGGCTCCGAGCTATCGGTTGCGATGCTGCTCAGGGCTTCCTGTTGGCTCGCCCTCTCAGCACCCCGCTGTTCCATCTGCCGAAGGTCTTACCTTTTGGGGATTCAGTGGGCGGAAACGTAGGGATCGTCTGAGAATGGGTTTGACCTAACGGTTGAGGGCATCGAGGGCATGCTCGGCTAGGTCGAGGCGGCAGATGAGCAGGTCCGGTAGCCACGGGTCTCGGCAGTTGTAGGTCAAGGGAGCGCCGTCGAGGCGACTGGCGTGAAGGCCAGCGGCCAGGGCGACGGCCGCCGGCGCGGCGTTGTCCCACTCGTATTGGCCACCGGCATGGGCGTACACGTCAGCCTCGCCGAGCACCACCGCCATCGCCTTCGCCCCGGCGGAGCCCAGCGGTAGGAGGGTGCCTCCCAGCGCATCGTGGATGAGGCGAGCAGGGACGGAGGGACGGGAGCGGGACACGAGAATGCGCGGCGGGCCCGTCCAGGGAACCGGCGCAGGCGGGGAAGGGCTGGTGCCGAGGGTGATGCCTCGAGCCGGGAGAGCCACTGCACCCGCCGCCAAGGTGCCGTGAATCGTCAGGGCCACGTGGACCGCCCAATCCGCTCGGCCCCGCTCGCTGAACTGCTGCGTACCGTCCACGGGATCGATGATCCAGACCCGCTCCGCGCCCAGACGGGCGAGGTCGTCGCGTCCCTCCTCGGACAGGATCGCATCACCCGCCGGCGCTTCCTGGGTCAGCAACCCAACCAATAGATCGTGGGCTTGGCGGTCGCCCTCGTCCCCCACGATCGACGGGTGTAACCCGGCCTCCATGAGATCGGCCCGCAGTCGCAGGAGGAGGCGACCGGCTTCATTGGCGGCCCGCACGGCCAGCGCGTGGTCAGCGGCAGTGGGGGGAGGCGGCACGAGCATTTCTTACCAGCCTTGGTTCCATTTGCCCGTATGCTCTCACGATGCCCGTGCCTTACGAACTCTCCCATCTTCGGGCCCTCGAGGCGGAGGCGATCCACATCATCCGTGAGGTGGCGGCCGAGTTCGCGCGTCCTGCCATGCTGTTTTCCGGTGGGAAGGACTCGATCGTGATGCTCCATCTCTCGGCCAAGGCTTTTGCCCCGGCGCGGGTGCCTTTCCCGGTGATGCACGTGGACACGGGTCACAACTTCGCCGAGGTACTGGCGTTTCGGGATCGCATGGTGGCGGAAGTGGGTGTGCGCCTGGTGGTGGCCAGTGTGGAAGATGACCTCGCCAGCGGGCGGGTGGTGGAGGAGACTGGCCCTCGGGCAAGTCGTAACCGCCTCCAAACCATCACCCTGCTGCGCGGCCTCGAGGAGGAGCGTTACGACGCCGTATTCGGTGGGGCGCGTCGCGACGAGGAGAAGGCCCGGGCCAAGGAGCGAGTGTTCTCTTTCCGGGATGAGTTCGGTCAGTGGGACCCGAAGAACCAGCGCCCCGAATTGTGGGGCCTTTACAACGGTCGCCATCGCCAGGGTGAGCACATCAGGGTATTCCCGTTGTCGAACTGGACCGAATTGGATATCTGGCAGTACATAGCCGACGAGCAGATAGCGCTTCCTTCGATCTATTTCGCCCATTCTCGCAAGGTGTTTTTGCGCGATGGCATGTGGATGGACGACTCCGTGCTCATCCCTCGACTGCCCGGAGAGCAGGCGGAAGAGCGCATAGTGCGCTTCCGAACGGTGGGCGATATCACCTGCACCGGAGCAGTGGAATCCACCGCATCGAACCTCGACGAGGTGATCGCCGAGGTGGCGGCCACCCGCCTTACTGAGCGCGGGGCCACTCGTGCTGATGATCGCATTAGTGAGGCTGGTATGGAAGACCGGAAGAAGGAGGGCTACTTCTGATGGAGATGCTTCGCCTCGCCACTGCCGGATCGGTCGACGACGGCAAGAGCACCCTTATCGGTCGCCTGCTCTACGACTCCAAGGCAATCTTCGAGGATCAATTGGAGGCCGTGGAGCGCACGTCTCGTGAACGGGGCGACGAGTACACGAACCTGGCGCTACTCACCGACGGACTCCGTGCCGAGCGAGAGCAAGGCATCACCATCGACGTTGCCTACCGGTACTTCTCCACGCCGAAGCGGAAATTTATCATCGCCGACACTCCGGGGCACACGCAATACACGCGCAACATGGTCACCGGTGCATCCACTGCGGATGTAGCGCTCATCCTCATCGATGCCCGTAAGGGCGTCTTGGAACAGTCTCGGCGCCATGCCTTCCTCGCGTCCTTGCTCGGCATCCCGCATCTCGTGTTGTGCATCAACAAGATGGACCTAGTGGACTGGAGTGAAGAGCGCTTCGAAGAGATCAAGCGCGAGTTCCGTTCCTTCGCCATGAAACTAGATGTGAGTGACCTCAGTTTCATACCGGTATCGGCCCTTCATGGCGACAACATCGTGGATCGCTCGGTTCGCATGCCCTGGTATGAGGGCAGCGCGCTGCTGCATCACCTCGAGGAAGTGCACATCGCCTCCGATCGCAACTTGATCGACCCTCGGTTCCCGGTGCAGTACGTGATCCGGCCACAGAATCAGACCGATGTGGCCACTCACGACTATCGGGGCTACGCCGGTCAGGTGGCGGGCGGGGTCTTTCGGCCGGGCGATGAGGTAGTGGTCCTGCCCTCCGGTTTCACGTCCACGATCGCCGGGATCGATAACGCCGATGGCCCCATCGACGAGGCCTTCGCTCCGATGTCGGTCACCCTGCGGCTCACCGACGAAATCGATATCAGCCGCGGCGACATGATCGCTCGGCGCAAGAACCAACCCCACGTGGGCCAGGACATCGAGGCCATGGTGTGTTGGATGTCGGAGGTGAGTTGGTTGCGGGAAGGGGCCAAACTGGCCATCAAGCACACCACGCGTTGGGCTCGTGCCCTCGTGAAGGATCTGCAGTATCAACTCGATATCAACACCCTGAGCCGTAACGACGACGCGGTTGGCTTAGCCCTCAACGAAATCGGCCGGGTAACCCTGCGTACTACCTTGCCGCTGTTTTACGACGAGTACCGCCGGAACCGAATCACCGGCAGTTTTATCCTCGTGGACGAGGTCACCAACACCACCGTGGGCGCCGGGATGATTCTGCCCCCTATCGGCGACTAGTGGCCACCGGCGACAACCTCACCTGGCACCCCGGAGGGGTGGCACGAGGGGACCGGCCGTCGCTCGGCGCGACCGTGTGGTTCACGGGCTTGTCGGGATCGGGTAAATCCACGGTGGCGGTCGCCTGCGAGACGCGCCTGGTGGCCTTCGATCGCTCGGCTTACATTCTTGACGGCGACAACATTCGCCAAGGCCTCAACGGTGATCTCGGTTTTTCGGCCGCCGATCGCGCCGAGAACGTGCGGCGGGTGGGCCACCTGGCCCGGCTCATGGCTGACGCCGGGATCGTGGTGCTCGTGCCCCTGATCAGTCCTTACCGGGCCGACCGGGATGCCGTTCGAGCCCTCCACCGGGCCGCTGATCTTCCGTTTTTTGAGGTCTTCGTCGATACTCCGATCGACGTCTGCGAACAGCGCGATCCCAAGGGTCTGTACGCCAAGGCGCGAGCGGGGGAGATCACTGGATTCACGGGCATCGACGACCCCTACGAGGCTCCGGTCCAGCCTGAGTTGGTGCTCCGCCCCTCCGCCGGCAGCGCCGAGGTCATGGCCTCGGCGGTGGTGGGGCTGCTCGCCTAACTACCGGGCCAACGGCTTGTACTTGATGCGGTGGGGTTGGTCGGCGTCGCCTCCGAGTTCCTTCTTCTTCCAGGCCTCGTATTCACTGAAGTTCCCTTCGAACCACCGCACTTGGCTGTCGCCTTCGAAGGCGAGGATGTGGGTAGCGATGCGGTCGAGGAACCAGCGATCGTGGCTAATCACCACGGCACACCCCGCAAAGGCCTCCAGGGCATCCTCCAGTGCCCGCAGCGTGTCCACATCGAGGTCGTTGGTGGGTTCGTCGAGGAGGAGCACGTTGGCGCTTTCCTTGAGCATCTTGGCGAGCAGCACCCGATTGCGCTCGCCGCCGGAGAGGAGGCCCACTTTCTTTTGCTGGTCGGAACCTTTGAAGTTGAAGTTGCTCACGTAGGCCCGGCCGTTCACCTCGCGATTGCCGATCTTCATGAACTCGATGTTGCCGGTGATCTCCTCATACACCGAGGCATCGGCGCTGAGGCTGTCGCGGCTTTGGTCCACGTAGGCCAGGTCCACGGTCTCGCCCACCTTGAAGGTTCCGGCGTCGGGTTGCTCTCCTCCGGTGATCATCCTGAACAGGGTCGTTTTCCCGGCCCCGTTGGGTCCGATAACCCCCACGATGCCTGCGGGTGGAAGCTGGAACGTGAGATTCTCGATGAGAAGTCGGTCGCCGTAGCCCTTATCCACGTTGTTGGCTTCAATCACCACCCCGCCGAGGCGGCGGCCCGCCGGTAGCTGGATCTGGAGTTTGTCGGCCCGCCCCTCGGCCTCCTCAGCTTCGGCCCGGAGCTTGTCGTAGGCCTGGAGGCGGGCCTTGCCCTTGGCTTGGCGGGCTTTGGGGGCCATGCGAACCCATTCGAGCTCACGCTCGAGCGTGCGGCGCCTACTCGAGTCGCTCTTCTCCTCGGCGAGTAGGCGGGCCTGCTTTTGCTCGAGCCAACTGGAGTAGTTGCCCTCGAAGGGGTGGCCCTTCCCGAACTCAAGTTCAAGAATCCACTCGGCCACGTTGTCGAGGAAGTAACGATCGTGGGTGATCGCCACCACGGTGCCTGGATACACCTGCAGCGTGCGCTCCAGCCATGCCACCGACTCGGCATCGAGATGGTTGGTGGGTTCATCAAGGAGGAGAAGGTCGGGTTTGGCCAGCAACAGCCGACAGAGGGCTACCCGACGCTTCTCCCCGCCCGACAGGTTGGCCACTTCCGCATCGCCAGGGGGAAGACGCAACGCATCCATGGCAATCTCGATTTGGCGGTCGAGGTCGTCGGCCCCCATGGCCTGGATCTTGGCCTCGAGGTCGGCCTGCTCAACGCCGATCTTGTCGTAGTCGGCATCGGGATCGGCGTATTTCGCCAGCACGGCGTCGTAGCGTTCCAGAAGCCCCGCCACCTCCGCCACGCCATCCATGACGTTGCCCTTCACATCCTTGCTCTCATCGAGGGTGGGCTCCTGCTCGAGGAGGCCCACCGTGAAGCCGGGCGACAGACGGGCCTCGCCGGTGAAACCATCGTCTAGGCCCGCCATGATCCGCAGCAGGGAAGACTTGCCGGAGCCATTGGCACCGATGACCCCGATCTTGGCACCCGGATAGAAGGAGACGCTCACATCCTTGAGGACCTCGCGGTCGGGCGGATGGAAGCGGCTCACTTTCCGCATGGTGAAGATGAACTGGGCGGCGTTGCTCATGGGGCATCAGAGTATCGGCCCCCCCCGGCCACCTTCGAACCCGGACGGGTGGGGGTTCTACTGGTGACGAATGCTGCACAGGTGAGCGAGGGCCACGAGATGGTCCACGTCGCCCACCACGATCCATGCCGAGCGTGTCGTGCAGGAAAGCAGCGTGCCGTGGATGTCGCCGCTGGTGGTGCGGGCCACCACGGGCGCTCCGATGAAGCCTCGGAGGTGGTGCGGCAGGATCGGGCTGCTGCCCATAAGTGGCTGTGCCGCTTCCATTCCTGGCCTCCCGCCGTGGCTGGTTCGCTCCCCTCGGTTTAGAGCCTGGCGGCCGCGCCGGGGTGGATACCGGCCACCCTTGGGTGATTGGAGATGCGGACAGCGGCGGGATTGCGGCACCATGTGGCGGATGACTGAACCCCTCCCGCCCCTGCCAGTCCATGCCGACGATCATCAACTGGCGGCGTGGCTCGCCACGGCGGCGGGGCGGGTACTCACCGAGTTGCGAACGGGCGGCGGCGCTCGCTCCACCGATCCCACTGCGTTGAAGGCAGAAGGGGACGCCACCAGCCAGCGCTTTCTCGCCGACGCCCTCGCGAAATCTCGCCCCCATGATGCAGTGCTCTCGGAGGAGGCCGCGGATGTGTCGCATCGGCTCACTGCCGAGCGAATCTGGATCATCGACCCGCTCGACGGAACCCGCGAGTTCGGCGAACCGCCCCGGGAGGATTGGGCCGTCCACGTGGCCCTGGTGGTCGAGGGTCGTTTGACGGCGGGGGCAGTGGCGCTACCGGCATCCTCGCTTACCTTTGCGACGGAACCGCCACCGTTACTGCCACCGCGCCATGCAGGCCCGATCCGGATGCTGGTCAGCCGCACTCGCCCCCACCCCGCCATTCTGGTGGCTGCCGAGGCCCTCGGCGCCATCGTGGTGCCCATGGGTTCAGCCGGTGCCAAGGCCATGGCCGTGGTGCGGGGCGATGCCGACGTGTACGCCCACGCCGGCGGTCAGTACGAATGGGATTCGGCCGCGCCGGCCGCCGTGGCGGCCGCCGCCGGACTGCACGTATCGGGCATCGATGGGCGAGCGCTGGTCTGGAACAAGTCCGACCCGTGGTCGCCCGACCTGCTGATCTGCCGCCATGACCTCGCCGATCGGGTTGTGGCGGCGGTACGGGTGGCCTTGGTTGAAAGTCCAGAGAGTAGTTCGTAGCGCCGCTACGCTCCCTAGAGTGGCTCCCGAACTTCCTTCCGCTGGTAACCCGTTAGCAAGTGCGCTGGGCCCCAATGCCTGGCTCGTCGATGAGATGCACGAGCAGTACCTCGCCGACCCAACCTCGGTAAGTGAGAGTTGGCAAGACTTCTTCCACGACTACCAACGCGACGCTGATCCCCAGGCGACCCCCCCTTCCCCGTCGCCTGTTCTGGTCGAACCGGCAACGCCCCCGGTCGCGCCGGCCTCCGTCGGTGAGCCCATTCGAGGGGCGGCGGCGCGGATCGTGGCGAACATGGAGGCCAGCCTCGGATTGCCCACCGCCACCAGTTTTCGGTCTGTTCCCGCCAAGCTCCTCGAGGTCAATCGCCGGATTATCAACGGCTACCTCGGCCGAACCCGGGGCGGGAAGGTGTCTTTCACGCACCTGATTGGCTACGCCGTGGTGCGGGCGATCAGCGACACCGCCCCGGCCATGAACGCCTCCTATCTCCAAGATGCCGATGGCAATCCCCGCGTTGTGCGCCCCGAAAGCGTGAGCCTGGGGGTCGCCGTGGATCTTCAAAAAAGTGACGGAAGCCGCACGCTGTTGGTGCCGGTGGTCCGCCACGCCAGCGGCCTCGACTTCCGAGGATTTTGGGGCGCCTACGAAGAAATGATTCGTAAGGTACGCGCCAACAAGTTGAGTCCCGACGATTTCGCGGGCGCCACCGTCACCCTGACGAACCCCGGCACGATCGGGACGCAGCAGTCGGTGCCGCGCCTGATGCCGGGTCAAGGTCTGATCGTGGGCGTTGGAAGCCTTGATTTTCCTCCGGAGTGGAAAGCCGCCGATCCGATAACCCTGGCCGAACTGGGCATCTCCAAAGTCATCACGATCAGTTCCACCTATGACCATCGCGTCATCCAGGGAGCAGAGTCGGGTCTGTTCCTGAAGCGGGTGGAGGACCTCCTGCTGGGGGTGGATGGATTTTACGACGAGGTCTTTCGAGCTCTGGGTGTTCCCTATGAGGCGGTGCAGTGGCGGCGAGATCTCAACCCTATTGACCGCGATCGGTCGATGCTCGAAAAGCAGATGGCGGTGGCCAACCTCATTCGGGTGCATCGCGTTCGGGGTCACCTCATCGCCGATCTGGACCCGCTGCGGTGGAAGGAGCCCGCCATGCCGGCGGAGCTCGACCCCGCCACCTACGGACTCACGATCTGGGACCTCGACCGTCAGTTTCTCACCGGGGGGCTAGCCGGCGGGGAGCGCTTGGCGCTGGGCGACATCCTGCACGTCCTGCGCGACGCCTACTGCCGCACCATAGGCATCGAGTACATGCACATTCAGGACCCGATGGAGCAGGAATGGATCCAGCAGCAGGTAGAGGGTGTGTCGCCCGAACTGGATCTCGACGACCAGCGCTACATCCTTGAACGACTCAACGCCGCCGAGGCGTTCGAAAAGTTTCTTGCCACCAAATACGTGGGGCAGAAGCGGTTCGGACTAGAGGGAGCCGAGTCGGTGATCCCGGTACTGGACGCGGTGCTCGAAGCGGCGGCTGATGCGGGCCTGGCCGGGTCGGTGGTGGGCATGCCTCATCGGGGCCGCCTCAACGTGCTCACCAACATCGTGGGTAAAAGCTACGACCAGATCTTCAAGGAGTTCGAGGGTCAGGTGGATCCGGATTCGATACAGGGCTCCGGCGACGTCAAGTATCACCTCGGTCAATCGGGGAAGTTCGTGGCCCGCTCCGGCAAGGACATCACCGTTGAGCTCGCCGCCAACCCCAGCCATCTCGAAGCGGTGGACCCAGTGGTGGTGGGGATGGTGCGGGCCATGCAGGATGCCATCAACGAACCCGAGGCATTCTCCGTGCTGCCCATCCTCATGCATGGCGACGCCGCCTTCGCCGGCCAAGGTGTGGTGGCCGAAACGCTCAACATGAGCGACATCAAGGGGTATCGCGTGGGTGGCACCGTGCACGTGGTGGTGAATAACCAGATTGGCTTCACGACCACCCCGGAGTCGGCTCGGTCGGGCTTCTACTCCACCGATGTGGCCAAGATCATCCAGGCCCCGATCTTTCACGTAAACGGCGACGATCCTGAGGCATGTGTGCGAGTGGCTCGCTTGGCCTTCGCCTATCGGCAACGGTTCCGCAAGGACGTTGTGATCGACGTGGTTTGCTACCGCCGGCACGGACACAACGAGGGCGATGATCCGAGCTACACCCAGCCATTGATGTACGCCAAGATCAACGAGAGACGATCGGTGCGGAAACTGTTCACCGAGGCACTGGTGAAGCGAGGCCAACTTTCCCTGGAAGAAGCCGAGGTTGTGCTGGATGACTTCCAGGGGCGGCTGCAGTCGGCCCTGGAGGAGACCCGTCAATCGGCGCCGGAGGTTGAGGTGCTGGCGCAGGTCCCCGGGCCGCCGGTGGGCGTCCTGCCCCCGATCGAAACTGGGGTGGCCCGGGAGATCGTCGAAAAGATTTATGGTGCCTTGTCCACCCACCCCGAATCGTTTCAGGTCCATCCGAAACTGCTCAAGCAGTTCGAGGCGCGGGACGCGATGTTCCAGGAAGGAATGGTGGACTGGGCGCTGGCCGAAGCCATGGCCTATGGCTCCCTTCTCGTGGAGGGCACCGATCTACGTATCGCCGGCCAGGACACACGACGGGGCACCTTCAGTCATCGCCACTCCGTACTGATCGACTGCACCAACGGCGAGGAATACACGCCGCTGGCTCACCTCGCCGCTGAGCAAGGCAAGTTCTGGATCTACGACTCGCTGTTGTCGGAGTACGCCGCTCTCGGGTTTGAGTACGGCTACTCGGTAGTAGCCGACCAATCGCTGGTGATCTGGGAAGCCCAGTTCGGCGATTTCTGGAACGGCGCCTCCACCATCGTCGATCAGTTCCTGGTAGCCGCCGAGGACAAGTGGAAGCAGACCTCGGGGCTCGTGATGTATCTCCCCCACGGCTACGAAGGCCAGGGTCCGGAGCACTCCTCTGCTCGGCTCGAGCGCTTCTTGACGCTCTGCGCCGAGGACAACATCCAAGTGGCCAACGTCACCCAGGCATCCCAGCTGTTTCACCTCCTGCGTCGCCAGGTGCATGGTTCGGTTCGGAAACCGCTCGTGTTGTTCACGCCCAAGTCTTTGTTGCGGGCCAAGGTGATGCGGTCACCCGTGGAGGAACTCCTTACGGGCTCGTTCCACGAGACGCTCGATGACCCCGGCGGGCCGGATGCCGCGGCGGTGCGGCGGGTGGTGCTGGCCTGCGGGAAGGTGGCCCATGACGCGATGGCGGCCCGAGATGCGGCCGGCGCACCGGTAGCGGTGGTGCGGGTTGAGCAGCTCTATCCGTGGCCGTTCGACCAACTCGACGAAATCGTGGCGCGCTACCCCGGGGCCCGGGAACTGGTGTGGCTCCAAGAGGAGCCGGAGAACATGGGTGCCTGGAACTTTGCGAAGGGCCGGCTCTATGACCGGTTCGGCGATACCCACTCGATCCATCGAGTGTCGCGTTTTGAGTCGGGAAGCCCGGCCACTGGTTCCCACGCCGTGCACGCCCAGGAGCAGGCACAGCTGCTGGCCCACGTCCTCGATTTCTCCTAACCGTCACGCGGCGGTCGGCGGGTACTTGGGATGTCAGACCCGAGGGTCAGCCCCCGGGCCTCAGGCCAGGGGGAAGCCCACGAGGTCCTCGAGTTGGCGGAGCGCCGCCGCGGGGTCAATCACCTTGATGGTGGTCATGCCCAGAGCGGCGGCCGGTTTGAGGTTCACCCCGAGGTCGTCGAGGAACACCACCTCGCTGGGCTCCACGGAACACATCTCGCAGGCCAACTCGTAAAAGCGCCGGTCCGGTTTACGAACGCCCACCTTGCTGGACTCGATGACATGGTGAAACAAGGCCAATGCGTCCTGGGCCTCACTGGATGCTTGATCGGCGGGGCCGTCATCGAATCTGGCCCAGTTGTTCGTGAGGCAGGCGGTGATGAGTCGCCGGCGGCAGCACCGAATGGCCTGCACCATGGCGGGCCGGATTTCGCCGGCCAGCAGGGGCATGACTTCACGGGCCACCACCGGGTGCCCGGCGGCCCGGCATTCGGCTTCGAACTGATCGCAAAACTGGTCAAAAGAAACTTCGTTCCGCTCGAAGCGAGCCCACGCGTTGGTGTCGGGGTTGGTGGCGTTTACCGTGCGGATGAAGTCGGTGGGCAGGCCGCAGGAGGTTTCGTAGTGGTTGAACGCCTCAAAGGGGCTGGACAGCACCACACCACCGAAGTCGAAGAACACCGCCGTGAACTTCATGCCAGCATGTCCTGCGCCAGGGCTTCCCACATCGCGGTGCTGAGCCGGAGCGACTCAACGTCGATTCTTTCGTTGTCGCCGTGGAACATAGCGCCGTAGTCCTCAAAAGACAGGTGCTCCGAGAACAACCCGAACCCGTACGACGTGGTGCCGAGGCGACGGAAGAAGCGGGCGTCGGTAGCCCCGACGGTCATGAACGGAACAATGTTCGAACCGGCGTAGAACTGCTGGGTTACACGGCCGAGCGCATCCCATAGCGGTGTCTCGATGGGCGAGGAGGTGGAGGGGTCGTCGTCGGCGGCGATGAGTTCGACCTTGGGGGCAAGATCGCCGAGGGCCTCATCGAGCATGGCGCGCACCTCGGAGTGGCCCTGGCCCGGAAGGGTACGAATGTCGATCTGTAGGTCGACGCGGTCGGGGATGACGTTGATCTTGGTTCCGCCTTCGACGATGGTGGGGGCGAAGGTGGTGTGAGTGCAGGCGTGGAACTGGCGGGCCATACCAACGGGGAGGCTGTCGCAGGCCAACCCGAAACGGGCGGGGTCCAATAACGGACCGACGATCTCCTCCGGGTAATCCATTCCCTCCAGGAACCGACGCCAGATATCGTGAATCTCGGTCCGGGGTTGGTACTCCGCTATCCGCTGCACCACCGCCGCCGTGGTCACCAGAGCGTTGTCTGTCTTGTAGGGCTGCGAGCCGTGGCCGGGGGTCCCCGTGATCCGCAAGGTCGCCCAGAAAATGCCCTTCTCACCAACGATTACGGGAAATTTCAGCCCCGTAGGGCTGGGGATGGGGATACCGCCGGACTCGGTGATGACGTAATCAGCCCGCACCGCATCAGCTTCATGGGCCACGAGATGTTCGGCTCCGAGGGTGCCTTGGGCTTCCTCATCGGCCACGGCGAGGTAGATCAGCGTGCCTCGGGGGCGAAAACGACTTCGAGCCAGGTGCTTGGTGGCTACCGCCATCGACGCGGTGAGGTTGAGCATGTCCACCGCGCCGCGTCCCCACACCTCGCCGTCGATCAGTTCCCCACCAAAGGGATCGTGCCGCCATCCGTCGGCGTTCGCCGGAACGACGTCGGTGTGTCCCATCAAAAGAAGAGTGGGGGCGGTCGGATCGCTGCCTTCGATACGTCCGACGAGGCTCGTGCGTCCGGGGGCTGGCTCGTAACGCTCCAGTTCCACGCCGCTCCCTTCGAGGTATGACTCGAGTAGATCGGCGCTGCGAAATTCGTGGCCGGATGTGTCGCCGCCATCGTTTACGCACTCATTTCGGATGAGGTGTTGGAGAAGATCGGTGACTTCCTCGGTCATCATTACGACACTAATGGTGCGCACCATCGCGCACCGCGTAGAAGTTAATCCTGTTCTTTTGGCGCGATTTGGTGCACCATCCTCCGGTGCAACGCGCGCAACTGCTTGACTTGATAACCAAATGACGGTTCAGCACGTCGTAATCGACGGTTCCAACCTCGCAACCGAGGGACGCACCTTGCCGAGCTTGCAGCAGCTCGACGAGGCCGTGCGTTCCTTCGTCGACGAGTTCGCGCCCAAAACTGTGACCGTAATCGTCGACGCAAGTTTCCCGAACCGCATCGACACGTCGGAACGCGACACATTCGAAGGCGCAATCAACGCCGGTGAATTGATTTCTCCGCCCGCCGGTGTGATCGGTCGAGGTGATGCGTTCTTGCTGCAGATCGCCGACCGGGCCGATGCCGTGGTGCTATCCAACGATTCGTTTCAAGAGTTTCACGGGCAGTACGGATGGCTCTTTGATCAGGGTCGTCTGGTGGGGGGTAAGCCCGTACCTCATGTGGGCTGGGTGTTCATGGACCGTTCGCCGGTGCGGGGCCCGCTCAGCCGCCGTTCGGTGAGCGATGCCAAGAAGGCGGCCAAGAAGGCGCCGGTGAAGGCCGATGCCCCTGTGAAGGCTCCGGCCAAGGCGGTGGCGGGGCGCACGCCGAAGCGGGGGGCCAACGATGCGGCCCGTCGTGCCGCCGGTGCCAAGGCCACGGTGGGTGCTAAGGCCACGGTGGGCGCCAAGGCCACGGTGGGCGCCAAAGCGGCCACGGGCACGGCGGCGACCTCCCGTTCACGAGGTGGGCGCAGCGCCGGTACCGGCGCCAGTGCGGCGGCGGTGCAGCCCTACAACGAAGCGCTGCCTTTTATCGAGTTTGTGGGCGCCCACCCCGTCGGCACATTGGTGTCGGGCGAGGTTGAGCGGTTTGCCTCTCATGGCGCCTACGTGATGGCCGGTGGAGCGCGGTGCTACTTGCCGCTGGCTCACTTGGCCGACCCGCCGCCCCGCAGCGCGCGTGACGCGCTCAGCATGGGGCAGCCCTATGAGTTCTTGGTCTGTGCGTTCGACACCCCGCGCCGCGGTGTCGACCTGGCCATACCTGGTGTCGTCGTTGTTGCGGTGGGAGACACCGCTGTAGCGGCTTCGGCAAGCGGTTCCCTAACCCAAATGAATAAGGAGGCACAGGTGGCAGCTGCAAAGAAAGCAGTGAAGCGTAAGGCTCCGGCCAAGAAGAAGGCCGTAGCCCGTAAGGCTCCGGCCAAGAAGAAGGCCGTAGCGCGTAAGGCTCCGGCGCGTAAGGCTCCGGCCCGTAAGGCTCCGGCCCGTAAGGCTCCGGCCAAGAAGAAGGCCGTAGCCCGCAAGGCTCCGGCGCGTAAGGCTCCGGCCAAGAAGAAGGCCGTAGCCCGAAAGGCTCCGGCGAAGAAGAAGGCCGTAGCCCGTAAGGCTCCGGCCCGTAAGGCTCCGGCCCGCCGGGGTCGCTGACCCACTTCCCTGCGTCAGCAGGGTTATGGCGTTTGTGCATGGGGGTGGTCCGATTCGATCGGACCACCCCCATGCGCGTCAGCGAGCCTCGCCGGGTTGGGTAGGTTCACTTCGTGCGACTTGTGACGTGGAATGTGAATTCGCTCAAGGCTCGCCTGGAGCGGGTGGAGGAGTGGTTGATTACCGGCCAGCCCGATGTGGTCTGTCTGCAGGAGACCAAACTCGCCGATACGGCCTTTCCTGCCATGGCCTTCTCGGCCCTCGGCTACGAAAGTGCTCACCACGGCGAGGGGCGCTGGAACGGCGTGGCCATCCTCAGCCGGGTGGGGCTCGATGATGTGGTGTCCGGCTTCGGTGACGGAGACCCCGCTGATCCGGAAGCTCGTCTCATCACCGCTACCTGCGGGGGCGTGAGGGTGATGAGCGTCTATGTGCCGAACGGCCGCACCCTCGACGACGATCACTATCGTTACAAACTGGCCTGGCTGGAGCGGTTGCTCGCCCACCTCGATGTCACCGCCGATCGATCGATGCCCATCGCGGTGTGCGGTGATTTCAACATCGCGCCGGCTGATCGAGACGTTGCCGATCCGGCGAGCCTTATCGGGGCCACGCACGCCAGTGGGCCGGAACGAGATGCTCTCACCAAGTTGTTGGACTGGGGGCTTACCGATGTGTTTCGCGATGCCTATCCGAACGAGGAGGGCTTGTTCTCGTGGTGGGACTACCGCTCGGGCAACTTTCACAAGGGGATCGGTATGCGCATCGATTTGATCCTTGGTTCGCCCGGCCTGGCCGACCGAGTCCGGTGGGCCCTCATCGATCGCAACGCCCGGAAGGGAACACGGCCGTCGGATCATGCGCCGGTTGTGGTTGAGTTGGTGGATCCCTGATGGATGCGAGCGATGAGGACCGAGCGCCCCTGCCGCCCCTGACGGCCACCCGTGGCTCCCCCGAGTGGCCCGCCGCCATGCAGGCGCTGCGTGATCTTCCGGCGTCACCGCGTCGCCTGGCGCTGTTTCGGGTTGCCGATGGCATTCGCGGCGTACTGCATCGAATGGTGCAGACGAGCGCGCCGATCGATGTGATCGAGGCGGTCGCCCAGGATCTTGAGCAAGCCGGGGCGCGCTTCAGCGCCTACTCCCACAAGTCGATGTACGAAGGCTTTGCGGAGTCGGCTAACGCCGGTGAGCCGTTCGCCTTCTTCGACCACAGTCCCATGCTGGGTCGGGCCAATCCGCTGGCTCCGCCCATTGAACTCTGGCTCGAGGAAGACCATATCGCCGGTCGGGCCACCTTCGGTCCCGCTTATGAGGGTCCACCGGGGTGTGTTCATGGCGGCTACATCGCGGCAGCGTTCGACGAAGTACTCGGCTCCACCCAGTCGCTGTCGGGGGCGCCGGGCATGACCGGGCGTCTTACCGTGCACTATCGCCGGCCCACCCCACTGGAGGAGGAACTTCGTTTTGTGGGCCGATTGGAGAGTGTGGACGGCCGCAAGATCCTGACCCGCGGTGAGTTGTGGGCCGGTGAGGTGCTCTGTGCCGAGGCGGAGGGCCTGTTTATTTCAATGAAGGGTGGTCGGCTCGCCGCCATGGTGGCGGAGCGGGACGAAAAACAGCCGGACCCGACCGAGTCCTAGGGCCAGGTCAGGTTTGGGTGGCCACGAAGGCATTCACGATGGGCACCTCGACGAGGAGGTGCTCCTCCAGTCCCGACACGATGGCTCCTTCAACAGCCCCCGCCACCAGGAGCGCTGTGACGCGAATGTTTCCCTCGCCGCGGCGAGTGGTGCCACCATCGGCCCGTGATTCGAAGCGGTAGGAACCCGAAGCGCGGAAGCGGCTGGCGTAGTGGTCGGGAAGCATGGTGAAGGTGGTGGAGGCGGTGGTGAGGTCGTGGACCGACCGCTCCACCCAGGTGAGCTTGGCCGGATCGATAACCGCTCGGGCCGCCGTCGATAGTGCGCCAGAAAATCGGTAGCGGATCTCCAGCGTCACAACGTCGTCCTGGGGGTGGTGGCTCACCACCTCGGGGGTGGAGAGCATGGGGAGGTCCTGCCGGGCGAGGTAGAGGTAAAGCTCGGGGTTGGCGTAGGCACGCGCCACCGAGTCGACCGGGCCATCTAAGTGCTGCGCAATGGTGAAGATCATGGGGCGGTATCCGTATCGGTGCTGGTGAGAGCGGCGAGGATCGAGGAGCCAAAATGGTGCGCCAGGATCGTTCCAACGCCCGGCACGGCCGCCACTTGGTCGAGGTTGTGCGGTTGGGCCGCCGCGATGCGGGCGAGGATCTGGTCTGACAACACGGCCTCGGGGGCAATGCGCGCCGCCCGGGCGGTTCTATCCCGCCACGTTCTCAGCGCCACAACTTCCGGGGCGATAGTCACTCGATCGCGGCGGAGCCGGTCATGTTGGTCGCGCAGGTGTTCGGGCCAGTTCACAACCGACGGGGTGGCGGCGACTCCCGGCGAAGCGGGGGGGGTGGCGCTGGCTGACTCCAGCAGGGGAGCGAGAAAGGAGGAGCAGCGCCGCTCGAGCACGCGGGCCGCGAACGTGCGCTGATCGCACCATGTGATGTGGAGGTCTCGCTGGGCTCGTGTCATGGCGACATACAGCAGGCGCGCCTCCTCGGCCCGAGCGGCCGCGGTGCGAGCGTGAGCGATCGGCACGTACCCATCCTCTACCCCGGCGAGATGCACCACGGCCCACTCGAGCCCCTTGGCGGCGTGGAAGGTGGCCACGTCGATGGCATCGCGGGTGGGTCCGGCACTGTCGCCTTCGGACTGCACGGTGGCTCGGAGCCACCGGGTGAAGCTGTCGGTGCTGCCGATGGGGTCGAGCCGGAGGTAGTCGCGGCCCATCCGCAATAGCGCACCGAGGGCGGCGCGCTCGTCGGCGTGGCGCTCGAGCACGATGGCCTGGGCGTCGTCGTCCAGAAAGCCGGTATCGATGTCGTCGTCGGAGGGCCCATGCTCGGTCTGAAGTAGTTCGAGGTCGGCCAGCGCCGTGCCGAGAGGAACGGTGGCAAACCGCAGGTCGCGCAGCGCCCCTCGGATGTCGGAGCGATCGAGAAAAGCTGCCCCCCCGCGCACGCGATGGGGGATGCCGCTCTCCCGGAGCGCTTCAACGATGAGGTGGGTCTGGGCATGGGTGCGCACGAGAATGGCCTGCTCGGCCCAGGGCCGTCCGGGGGCATGGGCCAACCGGGCGGCGCGGGCAATGGCGACAGCCTCGGCCCGGTCGTCGCGATGGCCTCTGAGCTGCGGTGGAGGACCCGATGCCCGCGCCGCGGTGACCTGGCGAGCGGGTTGCTTGGCCCCGCGCAGGACGGCGGCGGCGGCAGTGAGGATTTCGGGAGTGGAGCGATAGCTGCGCTCCAGTTCGATCAACTCGGCCGGAGGCCAATAGCGGTGGATGTCGAGGAGGAAGCCGGCATCGGCACCGTTCCATCCGTAGATGGCCTGCTGCGGATCTCCCACTGCGGTGATGTCGTAACGCTCACCCCGCCACGCTTCCAGCAGGCGAAACTGCAGCGGATTGACGTCTTGCAACTCGTCTACGAAAAGGTGACGAAACCTCCAGCGTTGGGCGGTGGCAAAGGCGCTGTCCTGCTCAAGGGCGCGAGCACAGAGATCTAGCAGGTCGTCGAAGTCCACCAGCCCGCCCCGGTTCTTACGCTGTTCGTAAGCCGCGTACACATCGGCCACCGTGCTGGGCTTCAGACTTGGGCGCCGCCCGGCGGCCACGACCGCGGTGGCGTAGTCCTCGGGTGCCACCATCCGGGCCTTCGCCCATTCGATTTCGGTAGCCAGACCAGCGGCTACCGAGCGCTTGTCTTTGCCGGGCACCTTGGGGGCGAGTTCGCGCAGAACTTCGCTCTTGCGATCGAGCAGGGTGGGGGCGGTGCGGCGCTGGTCATCCCACCGAGTGCGCAAGGCGCCCCAGGCCACCGCGTGGAAGGTGCCGGTGGTGGGGTCGTTGCGGAGACCGAGACGGGAGAGGCGGTCGCCGAGTTCGCCGGCGGCCTTGCGGGTGAAGGTGATGGCCAGCACGTGGCGCGGGTCGGCGTCGCCGGTGGCCACCCGGTAGGCAATCCGGCGCGTCAGCACCCGAGTCTTGCCCGATCCGGCCGGAGCCAGCACCACCAGCGGCATGGCGGCGGAGGATACGGCCGCTCGTTGGGCGTCATCGAGCCCGTGGAGCAGCTCCTGCGGATCCATCGTCCTACACCCTACGCTGGTGGCTGATGGTGGATGTGTCCGATGCTCGCTTCGACGCGCTGGTGGCCGATGCCCTGGATGCCATTCCCGAGGAACTGGGGCATCTGATGGACAACGTGGCGATTGTGGTGCGCGATGGCCGGGCCCACTCTGGACTCCTCGGCTACTACGAGGGTGTGCCGCTCACCGAACGGGGGAGTGGCTACGACGGCATGGTGTTGCCGGACCGCATCACCATCTTTCGTTTGCCCATTCTTTCGATGTGTGCCACCGAGGACGAGGTGGTGGAACAGGTGCAGATCACCGTGGTGCATGAGGTGGCCCATCACTTCGGGATTGACGATGAGCGCCTTGCCGAACTCGGCTGGGCATAAGCGGTACCCTTCCCCCGTGCCGCTTTCCCTGAAATTGCTGAACGAGGGCGAGGAAGTTGTCCTCGACCTCCACCCCCACTGGGAGTTTTTCCTGCGGGGAATGTTGGCCCTATTTGCCGTCATCGTCGCGGGGGTGATGGTGCTCGTGTGGCTCGACAAAGCACCCGACATACTGAATTGGACCCTGGGGCTAGCGGTGCTCGGGTGCCTCGCTTGGTTCGGCTGGACCTACGCCCGCTGGTCCACCACCCACTTCGTGGTGACCAGCGATCGGTTGATTTACCGGCACGGAGTGCTCGCCAAGCGAGGGATCGAGATCCCACTGGAGCGCATCAACACCATTTTCTTCAGCCAGTCGATCTTCGAGCGGATAGTGGGCTCGGGCAACTTGGTGATTGAGTCGGCCAGCGAGACGGGGCGTCAGCAATTTTCGCACGTGTGGCGGCCCTCGCAGATCCAGCATGAGATCTATCGGCAGATGGAAGCCAACGAGAACCGAAAGTTCGACCGCATTGGTGGGGGCGCGCCGGGTGCGTCCATCCCGGAACAGATCTCGCAACTCGATGGGCTCCGTCAGCAAGGCATCCTGAGCCAGGAAGAGTTCGACCAGAAGAAGCGGGACCTCCTCGACAAGATGTAGGCCCGACACCGCGAGAGCGGGTTGGGGCAGGAGCCATCGGCAGGCGACGGCGGGTGGCTTAGCGGCTGAGGATGCTGAGAAGCAGGCCCGGGAAGGCGGTCTTGAGGTAGGCCGGCTGAAGAGATGCGACCGCCACCGCCGGTTCGATGTTGAATGCCTCGTTGAGTTGGGCGACGGTGAGGTGATCAATGAGGCCCCCCACCAGGACCGGGTCCGGGTCGGCCGGCAGGCATCCGTTTTCGCCCAACTCCACCAAGGGAACCGTCGCCGGGTCGAGGCCGAGGCCCCGTACGAATCCGCTCAACCCGCCTTCTTGGCGGATCGGTACGCACGGATCCACGAACACGGCATGGCCACTGGCGGCGATCACGGCGAGTCGCTTGGGGGAGTCGAGCCATTGGTAGATCTTCTCCACCTGAGCCAGCTCGATCACGGTGTCGCCCTCGGCGGCAATGATCATCGACGGCACCGGCGGGGGGGTAGTGGCGGCGAGGAGGGCATCGGTGTCGAACATGGGGCCGGTGCCGGAAAACGCGGCGAGATCCGTGTCGGGTTCCAGGGGGGCTACCGGGGCTTGGCCGATCCAGAGATCCACCCGACTGTCATAGGCGGCTGTCCCCGAAGAGCTGCCCCCGGCGCTGTGGCCCTCAGCAGCGACCCGTTCGGTATCGATCGCTCCGGCTAGGGGCGACTCGGCGGCCTCGTTCGTCTCGGTGAGGAGATCGAGGGCAGCGAGGAGTTGGTCGCTGTCGAGGTACTCGTCGGGGCGCACCGGATTGGCGCCGCCGGCGATGAAACCGTCGAGCACCGCCGCCAGTCCCCGTTCGGGATGGTCCACCGCCGCCACCACGTAGCCCCAGGACGCCACGGCGGCGTTGTGTTGATTGCCGAAGCGAAGGTTGCCCGAGAAACCATGGCTGTGCAGGACCGTGGGGAAGGGGCCCTTTTCGCTCGCCGGTAGGCCCACCCACGTGTTCACCGGGGCCACCTCACCCGAGAGCGCCCCGGGAAGGATGGCTGTGATAGCTGGATCGAGGACGTCTTTTCCCGAGTAGGCGTAGGCCTCGGCGGTGGGGGTCACCGCGGAGGGGTCGACCGGATAAAACACGGCCACGGTGTGGTCGGCATCAAGGGCGAGATCCACCTGACCCACGGCGTAGGGACCGCGGCCGGAGAAGTTGGCCGGATCCGCCGCCACGGTGGTGGTCGCCGCATCGTCTCCTCCGTCTCCCCCGGAGCAGGCGGTGGTGACGAGGGCGATGCTGACAACGACGGAGCGAAGAAGGAGGCGGGGCATGTGACGTTCCTACCACCCTCGGGGATGAGGGAGGAATTACCCCACGAGGGCGGCGCCGGCAGAGGGCCGCACGCGCCACGCTGTCATCCCCGCCGGGATCGGGGTGTTTCGTTCCACGATCGCCACCACGCAGCCACCAAAGCCGGCCCCGGTGAGCCGGGCCCCGATGACGCCATCGAGGCGGATGAGGCGGTGGACGAGATCATCGAGGCCCGGGGTGCTGACGGCGAAGTCGTGGCGAAGGCTGGCATGGCTCGCCGCCATGGCTTCGCTCATCCCGGAGCGATCACCGGCAGTGAGAGCGGCCGCCATTTGATCGACCCGAACATTTTCGGTGACGACATGCCGGGCCCGTTGCCGAATCATCGGATCATCCAATCCCGCCACGTCGGCCAGGGTGGCCGAGCGCAGTGGTCCCAGTTCGGCCTGCGCCGCCTGGCAGGCCGCCGCCCGCTCGGCGTAGGCGCTGGTGGCCAACCGGCGGCGCTCGCCGGAGTCGACCACCACCACTTCGAGATCCTCCGGCAGCGGAACCGGGGTGATCTGCAGCGAGGTGCAGTCGATGCGGAGCGCATGACCCGCCACCCCGGCGGCGCTGGTGAGTTGGTCCATAATCCCGCACGGCACGCCCGAGGCACGCTGCTCGGCTCGGCGCGTGAGGTGGGCCAGCGCCTCGGGGGGGCCGGCAAACCCCAGGGCCAGGGCGAGGGCCACTTCCAGGGCGGCCGAGGATGACAGCCCGGCCCCGACCGGCAGGGTGGTGGTCACCGACCCCCGAAACCCGATGGTGGGTCGCTGTTCGGCCACCACCCCCGCCACGTAGCGCGCCCAGAGGGGGGTGAGGGTGGCGGGATCGTCCACGTCGAGGGGAATAACCGCCGGTTCCGGTTCGATCGAGGAGTGCAGCGACACCACGCCACCCTCACGTTCGCCGGAGATGGTGGTGCCCAGGTGGATGGCCATGGGCAGGACGAGCCCGCCGGTGTGGTCGGTGTGGTCCCCGATCAGGTTCACCCGCCCGGGCGCGAAGGTGCTGATCACCGAAGTTGGTCGACCGCGACGCTGGCCAGATCGAGCAAGGAGAGGTCCCAGGGAGCCCGCAGGGCGATGTTGATCTGATCGGCCCCGGCCTCGATGTACTCGCCCATGCGCTGCGCGAGTTGGTCGGGGGAGCCGATGAGTACCCCCGGGCGCACTCGCTCGGCGACCTTGCCGAACTGCAGGACCAGGGCGGCTTCGTCCTGGCATAGGCCCACGTTGATGGCCGTGCGGATCTCGGCGGGATCCCGGCCCACCGCCGCACAATGATCGTGCAACACGGCGCGCTTTCGGGCGAATTCGTCCGGGGCCACAAACGGCACGTTCCAGCCGTCGGCCCAGGCCGCCGCGATGCGCAGCGTGCGTTTCTCGCCGCTGCCCCCCACCCAAATCGGGAGTTCGCGTTGCAGGGGCTTGGGCTCACAGCGGGCTTCGGTGAGCTGAACGTGCTCGCCCGAGAAGTTGGTGACCTCCTCGCGCAGCAGGTGGCGGATGGCCTGGATGGATTCCTCCAGGAGGTCGAGACGTTCTTTTGGTCCGGGGAAGGGGATGCCGTAGGCCGCAAATTCGGGCTCGGCCCAGCCCGCGCCAAGACCGAGTTCGGCCCGCCCACCGGAGAGATGATCAATGGTGGTGATGGCGTTGGCCAACACCGCAGGATGGCGATACGCCGCGCAATAGACGAGCGATCCAACGCGCACGCGGGTGGTGTGGCACGCCAACGCGGCGTGGCAGGCCACCGCCTCATGGCTCGCGTAGCCGGTGAAGTCGGCCGAGTAGAAGTGGTCCCAGATGGAGATCCAGTCGAAGCCGGCCTCCTCGATGCGGGTCCAGAGATGGCGGAGCGAATCGATATCGGTGTTTTGCAAGCCAGTGTGGACGCCGAACACGGTCATCGGCGGAATCTAGCGCCGCCCCACCAGTCGTCCCTTGACTCTCCGGTCATAAGGCACAAAGAATGTGAAGGTGTCGAGCGGTCTGGCCCCTGCCAACGGGATTCACATCGCCTACGAAACCTACGGAGATCCCGCCGATACACCGATGCTGCTGGTCATGGGCCTGGGCGCACAACTCATCGCCTGGCCGATCGACATGGTCCACGCTTTCGCTGATCGAGGCTTTTTCGTGGTGCGTTACGACAATCGTGACGTGGGTTTGTCTACCAAGCTCGCTGATGTGAGCAGCGATTTCCTCGCTACCTTTATGCACGCCGCGTCGGGCGATCCGGTGACGGTGGCCTACCGGCTGTCGGACATGGCGGCGGATGGTATTGCGCTACTTGATTATCTCGGGATCGCCTCCGCCCACGTCTTGGGGGCATCGATGGGCGGCATGATCGCGCAGACGATGGCCATCGAGTACCCCACGCGTGTGCGCACCCTCACCTCGATGATGTCCACCACCGGCGAGCCCGAGGTGGGCGCGCCCACCGCCGAGGCTTTGGCGGTGCTCCTGCGGACGGAACCCACCACCCGCCAAGAAGTCATCGACGCCCATGTCGAGGGGTCCCGGGTGATCGGCAGCCCAGCATTTTTCGATGAGGCGGTGGTTCGCACGCGGGCGGCGGCGGCCTACGACCGGTGCTACCACCCCGCCGGGGTGATGCGTCAGCTTCTCGCCATCGCCCTCTCTCCCAGTCGTGCCGAGGGCCTGGCCCAACTCAACGTTCCCACCCTGGTGATCCACGGCGATCTCGACCCCCTCATCAGCGTGAGCGGTGGTGAGCGGACGGCGGAGCTCATCCCGGGGGCGCGCTTGATCGTGATCGAGGGGATGGGCCATGGTATTCCGCTCCCTTTTGTGCCCCAGGTGGTCGAAGCGGTCACCGCTCTGGCCAGTCGCACCTGCGGCTGACCTCTGGGAAGGAACCCCCCGCATGCCCGGTCCGCTTGATGGTCTCAAAGTTCTCGAAATCGCCGGGATCGGACCCGGTCCCTTTGCCGCCATGATGCTCGCCGACATGGGGGCGGAGGTCGTGCGGATCGATCGCGCCCAGAACGTTTTGGGCGGTGATCCGGCCACGCCACCGGCGGATGTACTCAACCGGGGTCGACGTTCCATCGGTGTCGACCTCAAGCATCCGGAGGGCGTGGAGACGGTGCTGACCCTCATCGAACAGGCCGATGGGGTGATCGAAGGCTTCCGTCCTGGGGTGATGGAACGGCTCGGTCTTGGCCCCGATGTGGCCCTGGCCCGTAACCCGAAACTTACCTACGGCCGCATGACTGGATGGGGGCAGGACGGGCCCTACGCGCTCGCCGCCGGTCACGACATCAACTACATCGCCCTGGCCGGTGCCCTCGAGCCGATCGGACGGCGGGGAGGGCCGCCGGTGCCGCCGCTGAATCTGGTGGGCGATTTCGGTGGGGGCGGGATGTTGCTGGCCTTCGGGATGGTGTGCGGCATCCTCAATGCGCAGAGCACCGGCGTGGGTCAGGTGGTGGATGCCGCCATGGTGGACGGGTCGGCCGTGCTCACCACGATGTTTCATTCGTTTCGGGCGATGGGTATCTGGGAGGACGAGCGTGGCACCAACATGCTCGACAGCGGGGCGCACTATTACGATGTCTACGAGACGTCCGACGGGAAGTACGTGTCCATCGGGTCGATCGAGCCGCAGTTTTACGCCGAACTCCTCCGTCTCACCGGTCTGGACGGGGAAGATCTCCCGCGCCAACAAGATCGAGTGGCGTGGCCAGCATTGACCGACCGCATGGCCGAGGTATTCAAGGCCAAAACCCGCGACCAGTGGTGTGCCCTCATGGAGGGCACCGATGTGTGTTTTGCGCCCGTCCTCTCCCTTGCCGAGGCCCCGCAGCATCCGCACAACCTGCATCGCGGTACCTTCATCGAGCGCGACGGGGTGGTGCAGCCGGCCCCCGCCCCTCGCTTCTCCGGTACCCCGGTGGAGGTGCAGCGGCCGCCGTCGCACGCCGGGCAGCACACCGACGATGTCCTCACCGACTGGGGTATCAGCGTTGATCAGGTAGAAAAGCTCCGGCACGCCGGTGCGATCGCCTAACCGGGTTCGCTAGTCTCGGGCGTATGGCGACACTCGTGTCTTTCCATGCCCATCCCGACGACGAGTCCATTGCGACGGGTGGCACGCTGGCCAAGGCGGCCGCCCAAGGTCATCGCACGGTGCTCGTCTTTGGCACGCGCGGGGAGCATGGCGAAGTGGCCGAGGGTTTCCTCGATCCCGGCGAAGCCCTCTGGGAGCGGCGGGTGGCTGAAGTGCACCGGTCGGCGGCGATTCTCGGGGTGCAACGGGTGGAGTTCCTCGGCTACGAAGACTCCGGGATGATGGGGACCCCTGAAAACGATCGCCCGGAAGCCTTCTGGCAGGCCGACGTGGCGGTGGCGGCGGGCCGCTTGGCCGCCATCCTGCTGGAGGAAGATGCGCAGGTGCTCACGATCTACGACAGCGATGGCGGCTACGGACACCCCGACCACCTCCAGGTCCACCGCGTGGGGCAACGGGCGGCCGAACTCGCCGGTACCCCGCGGGTGTTCGAAGGCACCATGAACCGGGACCACCTTCGGCGGGTGATCGAAGCCGGCGTTCAGGCAGGCGCCATCCCGGCGGAGTCCGTGCCCGATGTGAGTGAGGAGAGCACGTTCGGACGGCCGGAGTCGGTGATCACGACCACGGTGGAGGTCACCCAATTCCTCGAGGCCAAACGGGCCTCGATGCGGGCCCACGCCAGCCAGATCGGCGAAGATTCGTTCTTCTTGCAAATGCCCGACGACGCTTTCGCCGCCGCCTTCGGGCGGGAATGGTTTATTCGACAGGGCGTTCCCGCCGATCACCGCGACGACGATCTCTTCGCCGATCTCGACTGATGCCCCCCCTCTGGACCCACACGGCTCTCGCGCAGCAGATTGTGTTCGGCCCCGGGACCCTCGAGCACCTTCGGGCCCTCGTCAAGGTCACCGGCGCCCGCCAGGCGCTGCTCGTGACCACCGCGGGGCGCCTGGCCTCGGCGGAGGGCGCCCAGGTGGAGTCCATCCTCGGCCGCTCCCTGGCCTCCACCTTCACTGAGGTTGCCCCGCACGTTCCAGTGCCCGTGGTGCGTCACGCCGTGGTGCAGGCTCGCCGGGACGGCATCGACCTTGTCATCTCGTTCGGCGGCGGCTCGTGCGCCGACCTGGCGAAGGCCGTGTGTTTTTTCCTCGAGCAGGAAGCCGGAATGGCCGGCGCTAGCCACCTGGATCGCCCCCTTGTGCCCCACATCAGTATTCCCACCACCTACTCGGGGGCCGAAGTCACCCCGTTCTTCGGGATGACCGATCTGGCTACCGGCCAGAAACAGGGAGCGGGCGGTGCGACCAGCGCCCCGGTCAGCGTGATCTACGACCCTCGGCTTACCCTATCGATGCCGCCTCGGGTGGCGGCCGAGACCGGGATGAACGCACTGGCTCATTGTGTGGAGGCGGTGTGGTCGTCCCGCCGGAGCCCCGAGGCCGAAGCCATTGCCCTGGCCGGAGTTGGGCTGATCAGCGGGGCGCTGCCCGCCGTGGTGGGAGCACCCGAGGACCTCGAGGCGCGCACCGTGATGCTCGAGGGTGCCTGCCTCGCCGGTCGGAGTTTGCTCAACGCCGGCATGGGCCTGCACCACGGTCTGGCCCAGATCGTGGGCGGACGCAGCGGCATCTCCCACGGACTGGCCAATGCCGTGCTGCTCACGCACACCATCGGGTACAACGCAGCGGCCGTGCCCGCGGCGGTGGAGCGGGTGGGGGCGGCGCTCGGGGTCGAGGGGGATACGGCGGGTGCGGTGGACCGCCTGCGGGCTGCTCTCGGCCTGCCCGCCACCCTGTCGGAGGCAGGGGTGGAGGAGGCCGATCTCGCGGTGATGGCCCGCCTGACGCAGTCGAACGCCAACGTGGCCCGCAATCCTCGGCCCGTTTCGGAAGGTGATGCCCTCGGGATCCTCCAGGCAGCTTGGTAGGCGGGAGCGGGCGATTACGGGCGACGCGGCTTGGCGCCCGACCGACTCGGTGGGCAACCATGACGAGGTGACCATCATCAAGATCAACGCCATTACCGTTGCCACCGATAGCGGGGACGAACTCGCCGAGCGTTTCGCCCAGCGGGCCGGTGCCGTCGATGGGCAGGACGGCTTCGAAGGCTTCGAACTACTGAAGCCGACCGATGAACGCACCACCTGGCTCGTGCTCACCCGGTGGCGCGACGACGACGCCTTCAACGCCTGGGTGAGCTCTCCCGCTTTCGGTGCCGGCCACCAACGCGAGGCGCAGCCCGATGATCAAGGGGCCGGTCCTCGTCCGGCGGCGATGGCCTCGGAGATTTGGAGCTACACCGTGGCGGGTGGTTCCGCCGGATCGCCGAGTTGATCCCACCGCCATGACGCTGCTCCAGTTCCACGCCGGTTTTGCGTGGGTCGTGGTGGCCACCAACGCCGCGGCGGGGGTGTGGGCCCTCGTGGGCTATTACCGCCCCCGCTGGCGCACTGGGGCCCTGTGGTGGGCTACCGGGGTGGCCCAGGCCACGATGGTGGTGGAGGTCTGCGGGGGTGTGAGCCTCGTGGCGATCGAGGAGTTTGAGGTGGCGCCGTTTCACACGTTGTACGGCTTCTCGGGCCTGGCGGCCATCGGGATCATCTACAGCTATCGCGACCAGGTGCGACGAGAGCATCTCTGGCTGCTGTACGGCCTCGGGGGCCTGTTCATGATGGGACTAGCGCTGCGGGGCCTGTCCGTTTCGGCGATTCCGCTGCCGCCGGGGCCCTGAGGCCACTCAGAGGTGAACGACCGGGCAGGTGAGAGTTCGGGTGATCCCATCGATCATCTGGACCCGACCCACCACCATCCGCCCGAGTTCCTCCAGCGTGGCGGCTTCGGCTCGGGCAATGACGTCGTAGGGGCCGGTGACGTCCTCGGCCGACACCACGCCGTCAATGGCGTTCACCTCTTGGGCCACGCGGGCGGCCTTGCCGACCTCGGTTTGGATCAGGACGTAGGCGGTGACAGCCACGGTGCCTCCACGGGTGGTCGGATGAGAGCACTGTAGCGACCGGAGGCCACCCGTCATGGGGCACGGGCGGGTGTACGGTCCGGCCGGGCGGGGGATTACTGGGCGAGGCGCTTTTCGAGGTCTTGGAGTTTGTCGCGCAGACTCTGGGGGAGGGTGGCGCCGATGGTGGCGTAGTGCTCCTCAAGTTGGGGCACTTCGGTCCGCCAGGAGTTCACGTCGACCTGGAGCAGTTCCGCCAGGGTGTCCTCGTCGATCGAGAGCCCGTCGGTATCCAAGGATCCCGGGGCGGGTACTCGCCCAATGGGGGTGTCGATGGCGTTGGGGGCGCCGGCCACTCGCTCGACGACCCACTTGAGCACCCGGCTGTTCTCGCCGAAGCCAGGCCACAGATACGAGCCGTCGTCGCCCTTGCGGAACCAGTTCACCCAGAACAACTTCGGGAGGTCAGCGCCCGCGTGCTGGCCGATGTCGAGCCAGTGTTGGAAGTACTGGCCCATGTCGTAGCCACAAAACGGGAGCATGGCAAAGGGGTCGAACCGGAGGTTCCCCACCGCCCCCTGCTGGGCGGCGGTGGTTTCCGAACTCATGATGGAACCGAGGAATACCCCATGGTCCCAGTCGAAGCTCTCCGTGACCAGGGGAACGTTGGTGGCCCGGCGGCCGCCGAAGAGGATGGCCGAGATCGGCACCCCATTGGGGTCCTCCCACTCGGGGGCGATGGAGGGACATTGTGAGGCGGGGGCGGTGAAGCGAGCGTTCGGATGGGCGGCGGGGGCGCCGGAGGCGGGGGTCCAGTGGTTGCCCTTCCAGTCGATTGCGTGCTCTGGCGGCGTCGACATGCCCTCCCACCACACGTCGCCGTCGTCGGTGAGGGCCACGTTGGTGAAAATGGAGTTGCGCTGGAGCGATGCGATGGCGTTGGGGTTGGTGTCGTTGCCGGTGCCCGGGGCGACACCAAAGAACCCGGCTTCCGGGTTGATGGCGTAGAGGCGGCCGTCGTCGCCGAACTTCATCCAGGCGATGTCGTCGCCGATGGTCTCCACCTTCCAACCCGGCAGGGTGGGGATCAGCATCGCCATGTTGGTCTTGCCGCAAGCCGAGGGGAAGGCGGCAGCCACGTAGGTTTTATCGCCGGTCGGTGAGGTGATTCCCAGCACGAGCATGTGCTCGGCCATCCAGCCGTCGTCGCGGGCCATCGTGGACGCGATCCGGAGGGCAAAGCACTTTTTCCCGAGCAGGGCATTGCCGCCGTAGCCGGAGCCGTAACTCCAGATCTCGCGGGTCTCGGGGAAGTGACTGATGTACCGATTCTCGGCGTCGCAGGGCCAGGGCACATCGGGGCGAGTGGTGCCGTCGGCCAGGACGAGGGGGTAGCCCACCGAGTGCACACAGGGCACGAACTCGCCGTCGTGGCCGAGCACATCGAGCACAGGCTGGCCCATGCGGGTCATGATCCGCATGTTCACCGCCACGTAGGCCGAGTCGGAGAGTTGTACGCCGATGTGGGCGATGGGGGAGCCCAGGGGACCCATCGAGAACGGCACCACATAGAGGGTGCGGCCGCGCATGGCCCCGGTGTAGAGAGAGGTGAGTTCGTCCTTCATTTCCGCCGGTGGGCGCCAGTTGTTGGTGGGGCCAGCGTCGAGTTCGCGCTCGGCGTTGATGAACGTGCGGTCCTCCACCCGGGCCACGTCGCCGGGGTCGGACAGGGCGAGAAAACTATTCGGACGCTTGGCGTTGGTGAGGCGGGTGAAGGTGCCACCGTCGACGAGGAGTTGCGTGAGCCGCTCCCACTCCTCTTCGGAGCCGTCGCACCATTCGACGCGGTCCGGGGTTAGGACGGCGGTCCAGTGCTCAACCCAGTCGGTCAGCTTCTGGTGGGTAGTGGTTCCAGGCATGAGTAACTCCGGGGCTCGGGGGGGGGAGGGGGGTCAGTCAGTTTGTACAGGGATGTCCGGGATTCCTCCGAAGCCAGGGGTTCCCATGTCGATCTCTGAGCCCAGCCGCAGCCGGGTGGCCAAGGTTCCCTCGTCAAGGTCGAAGATCACGCGCTGGCCTTGGCGCAGCATCCGGAACACCGAACCCACCAGCGCGTCGGCGGCGAGTTCATACTCCCGGAAGTCGGTGTCGCAGAGCACCACCCCGTCGCCTGATCCTGGGTCGTACGACTTCACCACTCCCTGCATCAACCGGCTCCTTCGAAGGGTTCTGGGTGAGGGTGACAGTAGTGCGCCAGTTTCTCGACCGGCCAGCGGAGAGGGCACGAACCACTCCGGTCGGCGACCGGCGGGGCGAGCCGGGGGGAAGGGCTAAGCGGGGCGGGCGCTGCGGACGTGCTTGGTGATCTTGCCCGCCTTGATGCAGCCGGTGCACACATGGACGCGCTTGGGCGTCCCGTTGACCACCGCACGGATCTTCTGGATGTTCGGGTTCCAACGGCGCTTCGTGCGCCGATGCGAGTGACTCACGTTCATTCCGAACGACGGGTGCTTCCCGCAGACCTCGCACACAGCAGCCATGACTACGAACCTCGATGCATCGGGACCGGCCGTCTGACCGGTCTTCAGGACCGGGTGAGGCTACCGGGGCGGGGGGGAGTGTCGCCAACCCAGAGCGGGGACGCCAGTGCTCCTAGTATTGCGAGCGATGACTTCTCTGACCCGGCTCGGTGCCCGCGACCTCGGCGCGGTGGTGGTGGGGTATCGCGATGCGTTGGTTGCGCACAAAGCGGGCATCAACAGGCTGAATGTCTACCCGGTACCCGATGGCGACACCGGAACGAACATGGCCCTCACGCTCACGGCGGTGGCCGAGGAACTTTCAGGGGCCGGGGAAGACCTCGACGCCGTCTGCAAGGCCATCAGCCACGGCTCGCTCATGGGGGCCCGGGGGAACTCAGGTGTCATTTTGAGCCAACTTCTCCGGGGAATGGCCACGGTGGTGGCAGAAGCCGGCGGGTTCGATGCCAACAGTGGCTCACTCGCCCTCGCCGAGGCGGCCAGCGCCGCCTACGAGGCGGTGATGCGGCCGGTGGAGGGCACCATCTTGACGGTGGCCCGAGAAGCTTCGGAGGCCGCCGTGGTGGCCGCCGCGGGGGGTGCGGACCTGGTGGGGATGCTGGAGGCAGCGCTGGCTCAGGGCACCGATGCGCTCGCCCGCACCCCCGATATGCTGCCCGTTCTCAAAGCCGCCGGAGTGGTGGATGCCGGGGGGGCTGGCTTTCTCCTGCTCCTCGACGTGCTGCTCAACATCGCCGATGGGCGTCCGGTGCCCGAGCCGGTGGAGTTCGACACGCCGGCGGTGGCCGCCACGGGCACCGGGCTGGTCGAGCCCGGGGGCCTCGGGGGCCTCGCCGATCTCCGTTACGAGGTCATGTATTTCCTCGACGCCCCCGATGCCTCGATTCCCGCTTTCAAGGACGTGTGGGCCGGGATCGGCGATTCCATCGTGGTGGTGGGGGGTGATGGCCTGTGGAACTGCCATATCCACACCGACGACATCGGTGCTTCCATCGAGGCCGCCATCGACATCGGCACTCCTCGCCAGATCCGCGTGACGGACCTTATTGAGCAGGTGGAGGAAGAGCGCTGGGTGCGCGACGCCACCGATTCAGGCGCTCTCGACGAGGTGCCGGAGCACCTCCAGACCCCCGTGACCTGCGCCGTGGTGGCCGTGGCCACCGGTGAGGGCATCCGACGCATCTTCTACTCCTTAGGGGTGCAGGGCATCGTCACGGGGGGTCAGTCCATGAATCCCTCGACCGCCGAACTCATCGCCGCCGTGGAGGCCGTGCCGGCTGATCAGGTGGTGATTCTGCCGAACAACAAGAACATCATTCCGGTGGCCCAGCAGGTAAATGATCACACGAGCAAAACGGTGGTCGTGCTCCCTACCAAGGGCATCACCGAGGGCTTCGCCGCCCTGTTGGCCTACGACCCGGAGGCCGGTGGCCCAGAAAACGCCGTGGCGATGAGCGAAGCGGCGGCGGGCATGGTGGCCGGTGAGATCACCCAAGCCGTGAGACAGTCGAGTTGTGACGCGGGGCCCATCGCCACGGGCGACTGGTTGGGTATTGCGGGCGAAGGCATCGTGGCGGTGGAGGTGGACCTCGCCGCCGGGGCGGTGGCACTCCTCGATCTCCTCGTGGGGCCGGACCACGAGATCGTGACGATCATCGAAGGCGAGGGTGCCAATGCTGGCACCACGCGGCACCTCACCGAGTGGTTGGGCGCACACCGCGAGGGGGTAACTGCCGAGGTGCACCACGGCGGCCAGCCCCTCTACCCCTATCTCTTCGGCATCGAGTAGTGGCCAAGCGCCTCAGCGATCTCGAGGGCTTCAGTGTCACCGTGCTCGCCGGGGTGGGCCCGGAGCGGTCCAAGACACTGGCGAAGATCGGGGTTTCCTCCATCTTTGACCTGCTCACGCACTATCCCCGGCGCTACATCGACAAGACGAAACAGTCGTCCATCCGGGATTTGCGAGTGGACGAGTCGGCCTGGGTCTTCGGCAAGGTGGTGTCGTCGGCCACCGTGCCGGGTCGGGGCCGGGGACGGGGCCGCACCGAGTTGCGCATCAGCGACGGCTCGGGGTTTCTGCGCATCACCTTCTTCAACCAGCCGTGGCGGGTTCGTCAGTTTCCCGACGGCTCCGAGGCACTTTTCTTCGGCAAGCTCACCGAGTACCGGGGCCAGAAGCAGTTGGCTAACCCCGAGGTGGACCTGCTCGACGAGGAAGATCGTCGGCAGATCACCGCCATCTATCCTCAATCCGACAAACTACGGCTCTACTCCCGGGATTTTCGGGGCTGGCAACTCGAAGCGCTGCGGCGTGCGAAGACCTTGGTGGAACCGTTGCCGGCGTGGGTACTCGAGGAGCACGGGTTCGTGGATCGAACCGCCGCCTTTAACGGGGTGCACCTCCCCGAGACGATGGTTCAGGCCCACGAGGCCCGCCGGCGGCTGGCGTTCGACGAACTGTTGCGAATCCAACTGGCTCTCGTGATGCGCAAGCGCAGCATCGAGACATCCAGTCAGGGCCTGGAGCACAACACGTCCGGAGTCCTTCTCGCCCGGTTTCTGGCAGCCCTCCCGTTTGCCCTCACCTCCCACCAGACCACCGTTATTGCTGAGATCACGGCCGATCTGGGGGGCTCGATCCCGATGCACCGGTTACTGCAGGGTGATGTGGGGGCCGGGAAAACGGTGGTGGCGATCGCCGCCCTGCTCACGGCGGTGCAGGGTGGGCATCAGGGAGCCTTCATGGCACCGACGGAGGTACTGGCCGAGCAGCACTTTGCCGGGATGGTGCCGTTGGTGAAGGGAATCACGGTGCCCGATGAAGAATCGTCGCTCTTCGAGGACCGACCGCTGCGGGTGGATCTCCTCACGAACCGGGTGACGGGTAAGGACCGTCAGCGCCTGCTGGCGGCCCTGGCTGCCGGGGAGATCGACGTGGTCGTGGGCACCCACGCCTTGATCCAGGAGACGGTGGCGTTCCGGAGCCTCGGAGTGGTGGTTATCGACGAACAACACCGCTTCGGGGTGGAGCAACGGGCGGCCCTCAAGGCCAAAGCGAACGGCGATGCCGTACCTGACGTGCTCGTGATGACCGCCACGCCGATCCCCCGCACCGCCGCCATGACGGTCTACGGCGATCTCGACGTGTCGATCCTGGGCGAGAAACCGGGGGGGCGATTGCCCATCATCACCGAATGGGCCCGGGGAGGCGATGCGCAAGGGGCGGTCTGGGCCAAGGTGCGCGAGGAGGTACTCGCGGGGCGTCAGGCCTATGTGGTGTGTCCGCTGATCGGGGAGAGCGAGAAACTTGAGGTTGCGTCGGTGGAGGAGACCTTCGAGCGCCTGGAAACCCACGATCTCTCGGGATTGCGCCTCGGAATCCTGCACGGTCGGCTGCCCTCGACCGAGAAAGAAGCCACGATGACCGCCTTTCGGGAGGGTCGGGTGCAGGTGCTCGTCGCCACCACAGTGATCGAGGTCGGGGTGGATGTGGCCAACGCCACCGTGATGGTGGTGCTCGATGCCGACCGTTTCGGCATCGCCCAACTCCACCAACTGCGGGGGCGGGTGGGGCGGGGGGCCAACGCGTCGTTCTGCTTCCTGGTGACCGGTGACGCCGGGGCGGTGGGCGACGACGAGGAACGGGCCCAAGGTAACGCCCGTCTCGAGGCGTTGGTGCGCAGCGATGACGGTTTCGAACTGGCCGAGGTGGATCTGGACATTCGGGGGGAGGGGGCCGTGTTCGGCGAGCGTCAGAAGGGCCGGAGCGACCTCAAACTGGCCTCCCTCCGCCGTGATCGTGCGCTGGTGCACCTCGCCCGTGACGTGGCGGAGCGCCTCGTGACCGAGGATGCCACCCTCTCGGAAACCCCTGATCTCAAAGAGGAACTTCGCCTCTTTCTCGACCCTGAGGATGAGGCCTTTCTCTTCAAGAGCTAGCGGGTGCCGGGGTGTCTGCGGCGGGAGTGGCTCAGATCCCTACGGGAGGGAGGACCAGGGTTTGACCGGGGTAAATCAGGTCGGGATTGTTGGGGTGCACGAGCCGATCCCGGTTGGCTTCGATGAGTATCAGCCAGTAATCAGCGATGACCCGGTTCGTGGGTTCACTACCCAACTTCTCCTCCACCACCCCCGCCGCCAGTGTCCAGAACGAATCGCCCCGCTCAACGATGACTTCGCCCTTGGCATCGGCAACCGCGGCGGGGGTCACCTCGTCACTGGTCTGCGAATAGGGGCCGGTCCCGATGCCGTTGATGGCCTGAACCCGGAACCGGTAGGCACTTCCGGCGGTGAGACCGACGATCGTTTGGGTGGTGTCGGTGGTCGCAAAGGTGCGGGGCGTCTCGGCTGAAAGGCCCTGGTAGGGGGTTACGGCGTACCCGGTGATGGTGGATCCTCCGTCTGATGTCGGCGCCGTCCAGGAGACGGTGGCGCTGGCCTCACCGGCAGTGGCGGCGCCGATGGTGGGCGCCGCGGGTGGGGTCAGGTCCGCGCCAGCGGTGGTTTCGGGAGCCGTCGCAGAGTTCCCTAAAACGGTAATCACGGCGGAGGCCTTGGAGTAAATGCCGTTACCGACCGCGTTGATGGCCTTCACCCGGAATCGGTAGCGGATGCCACCGGATAGTCCGATGACGGTCTGGGTGGTGGGGGCCGAACTGACCCGGGTGCTGGGTTGTTCGTCGTAACCGATGAACGGGGTGATCAAGTACCCGGTGATCTCGCTGCCGCCGTTGGAGGCCGGGGCGGTCCAGGACACGGTGGCCTGTTCCTTACCGGGGGTCGCAGTGCCGATGGTGGGTGCACCCGGCACGGTGGCCGTCGGCGACACCGCCGGGTCGAGCAATCCCTGTGGCGTCGTTACGAGGCCAATGGCCAAGAGCCCGAGAGCCATGCCGGTAAAGATCCGGTGGTGATTACCTGAAGCCATTCGTTGTCCTCGTCGATTCGCCGATGGTGGGGCCGAAGAAAACGCTTCTCTTCGCGCGCACCTCTCGGACCTTATGCGCGCAATGCGGTCGGTGCCGATTCTTTGCCACCGGGTGCCGTCAGCGCGGTTCTGCTCGCCGCGGTCAGCCCGGTTCGCGTCGCCAACGGCGCCCGCCCCGCCCGCTGCGAACCGACCCTCGCGCTAGCATCTCGTCATGTCTGGGCTGCTGATCGTGCTGGCGTCGATGGTTGCGGCGGTGGCCGCCATCCGCTCCACCTGGTCTCCTTGCGGTCTGTCGATGCTCTCCACCCTCACCCCGCTGGGCGAGTCGGGCCGCCGCAACCGGTGGTCGGTTACCGCCGCCTGGTTCATCGCCGGGGCCGTGGCGGGCGGGGCCACGCTCGGAACGGGGGCGGCGTTGTTGGCGGGTGGGGTGGCGGCGGTGGATCTGCCCGTTCGGGCCGCGGTGGGCCTGGCGGCGCTGCTGGCGGCCATCGCCCTCGCCTCTGACCTGCAACTCGGAGGGTTCCGGCTGCCCTCCCACCGGCGCCAGGTCAATGAGGCCTGGCTCGATCAGTACCGCAGTTGGGTCTACGGAGGGGGTTTCGGCTGGCAGATCGGGGTGGGGCTCGCCACCTACGTGACGACGGCAGCGGTGTATTTGATGGTGGTTCTGGCGGCCCTTACGGGGTCACCGCTGGCCGCCTTTTTCATCCTGGTGGGCTTCGGCCTCGTCCGGGGCCTCGCCGTGCTCCTCGGCGCCCGCCTCACCAGCCCCCGGCACCTCATGGCGCTCCATCGCCGCCTGGAGGAGCTCCTCCCCACCGCGCAGAGCGCCGTCGTCTGGGTGGAGGTGGCGGTCCTCGCGGTAGCCGTGGCGGCCACCTGGGGCCTGGGGCCCAGCGTCATCCTGGGCGTGGGGGCCGGAGTCACGGTCCTTCGGCGGCGACCGCGCCTGGCGGTGCAGCCGGGCTAGTGGGAAAGGTCGGGGCTTTGGTGCGACTGGCGTGCACGGCATCGGCCCCCAGCAGGAAGAGCGCTAGCCAGATCAGCATGAAACCGGCGAGGCGCTCCGGGGGCAGGTCCTCGTGGAAGATGGCGATGCCACAGACGAACTGCATCGTGGGCGTGATGTATTGGAGAAGGCCGAGTTCGGTGAGCGGGATGCGCCGGGCGGCGGTGCCAAAGAGCAAGAGGGGCACGGCGGTGACCACCCCAAGGCTGAGCAGCAGGGCGTCCTGGCGGAGGATGCCCGGCCCGACGGGAGCATCGCCGTGCAGGGTGAGCGCAGTGGCCGTGACGAGGGCGAAGGGCAGGAGCACCCCGGTCTGCACGGCCAAGGCGCTCGTCGCATCGACCGACACCGCCTTGTTCAGAAAGCCGTAGCCGGCGAACGAGATGGCCAGGATCAGTGAAATCCACGGGACCTGGCCGTAGGCCACGGTGAGCACCACCACCGCCGCCAAGCCGAAGGCCAGGGCCGCGTATTGCGACCGGCGGAGTTGCTCCCGCAGCACGATGACTCCGAGCGCCACGGTGATCAGGGGGTTGATGTAGTACCCGAGCGCCGCTTCGAGGACGCGGTCGTGATTGACCGCCCAGATGTAAACCCACCAGTTGATGGCGATGAGGACTCCGGCGAGGGCAAGTCGGCTCAGCCCGTGAGGGTGGTGACGCACCGCGTCGTACCAGTGCCGATCACCGCGAATGGCCAGGATCACCATCACGACCACGAAGGACCACACGATCCGGTGAACGAGGATCTCGGCGGACCCCACGGTGCGCAACTCGTGAAAGATGATCGGGAACAGCCCCCAGATCCCGTAGGCCACTATCCCGGCAAGGGTGCCGACCCGCCGTTGGTCAGCGAGGTCGGGCACCTAGAACCAGTCGGGAACGTCGTCTCGTTCGGGCCCTAGATCATCCTGGGTTACCTCGAGATACCACATGTCGTGGCAGTCCTTGCAGCGAAAGGTGATCACGTCACCCTCCTCCCAACCCATCTCCGGTGCTTCGACGGGGGTTCGGTGGCAGGTGCCGTCGCAGTCGACACAGGTGATGGAATCGGGAACGGGCACACCTCAGGGTGCCACGGGTGAGACGGGACCGACCATCTTTGCCCTCGCAACGGTGGCGGGTACCGTCCTGTCTGTGCGTGTGATCTCGGGTTCGGCCCGCAACCGGAGACTGGTAGCCCCACCTGGATCGGCCACCCGTCCCACGCCGGAGCGGGTGCGCGAGGCGATGTTCAACGCCCTGGGGAGCTTGGGAGCGGTGGTCGAGGCCACCGTGGTGGATCTGTTCGCCGGTAGTGGGGCAATGGGGATCGAGGCCCTGTCGCGCGGGGCCGCCCGGGTGACCTTCGTCGACCATGACCGAGCGGCTCGCGAGGCCATCGAGACCAACCTGGCGGTCACCGGTTTGGCCGACCGGGCCGTGGTGGTGGCCTCCACCGTGGAGCGGTTCTTGGCCACGGCTGGCGTCCAGCGGTGGGATGTGGCGCTCGTCGATCCGCCCTACCAGTTCGACGGTTGGCCCGAGTTGTTACTCGACCTGCCGGCCCACCTCGCCGTGTTGGAGTCTGATCAGGTCGTTGATCCACCGTTCGGGTGGGAGGTCCTACGGGCCAAGCGCTACGGCTCCACCCATGCAGTGATTGCCCAACGAATCGTCCTGTGACCACCCTGGCGGTAGCGTTAAGGGGATGACCAAGGTCCTCTACCCAGGATCATTCGACCCGATCCACAACGGACACGTCGAGTTGATCGAGACGGCGTCCCACTTGTTCGACCAGGTCGTAGTGGCCACGATGCGTAATCCGCAGAAGGGCGAGCCGCTGTTCTCGTTGGAAGAACGCGAGGCCATGATCGAAGAGGCGCTCCGCCACCTCAAAAACATTGAGGTGGTGAGCTTCGCCAAACTGGTGGTCGACCTGGCGGCGGATGTGGGGGCCGACTTCATCATCAAAGGGCTGCGCTCGACGATCGATTTCGAGAGCGAGATCTCCCAGGCCCAGATCAACCTGAACGTGTCGGGGGTGCACACCCTGTTTTTGCCCTCAGCGTCCGCCAACTCAGCGGTGGCCTCGAAGTACATTCGTGACATCGCCCGCTTCGGCGGCGACGTTTCGAGCATGGTTCCGCCCGGCGTGACTAAGCGGCTTGAAGAGAGGTACGGCCCCCGATGAGCGACGAGTACGACGATGATGGCCTCGACGACGAGGCTGAGCCGGAAATGACGCCCCGCGGGCCGGGAACCGAGGTGGAGGCCGTGCTCCGCCGGCTCCACGAGATGATCAATGCGGCCCGCCCTATGCCCCTTTCCACCTCGGTCATGGTCAACCGTGACGACCTGCTCGACGTGCTCGATGAGGCGATCGACCGCCTGCCCGACGAGCTGCGCGCCGCCCGCTGGCTCCTGAAGGCGCGCGACGAGTACCTGGCCAAGATGCACCGGGAGGGCGACGAGATTCTGGAGATTGCCCGAGCCCAAGCGGAGCGGATGGTGCAGCGCACCGAGGTGGTGAAGGTGAGCGAGGCTCGGGCCCGCCAGATCATGGAAAGCGCCAGCGACGAAGCCAGTCGCCTCAAGAACGAGTGCGAGGACTACTGCGATCAGAAACTCGGCAGCTTTGAGATCGTGCTGCAGCGCACCATGAAGATGGTGGCCGCCGGTCGCACCAAACTGCAGGGCTCGCTCGCCACCGGGGAAGCTCCGGCCATCGGTCCCCGCCACGATGATCCCAACGTGGCGGTATTCGACCAGGATTCGGGCTGATCCTGATGCCGGCCCGGCGGTCGGTGTTACGGGTGGGGATCACCGAGTTGCGCCGGCGTCCCGGCACCCAGCGCCCCGTGGTGGTGCAGACGCCGATCCCGGGGCTGGCAATTACCTCGGCCCAGGTGCCTGACGACGCTGACCTGGCCATCGATCTCATACTGGAGTCGGTGGAGGGCACCGCCATCACGGCTCGAGGAACCGTGGGGGTCCCCTGGGTAGCCGAATGTCGCCGCTGCCTCGATGTCGTGTCCGGCACGATGGTGGTGGAGGTTCGTGAGGTCTACGAGGTACATCCCCGCGATGGTGAGACGTACCCGATTGACGTGGATGAGATTGATCTTGAGCCGGTGGTGCGGGATGCCGTGCTCCTGAACCTGCCGATCTCGCCGTTGTGCCGCCCTGATTGTGAGGGCCCGGTGCCCGATGATCTCCCCGTCATCCTCCCCGGAGAGCTGCCCGCTAGCGAAGGCGACGACGGTCCGCCCAAGGATCCTCGCTGGGCGGTGCTTGACGGTCTCACCTTCGACCCGCCCTGAGCCATTGTGCGTTCGGTTCGACGGTCTGGAGGCGGTCCCGCTACGATCCACCGGCTGCACCGCCGGGCGTTGCCCCGGTGCCACTCTGCTCTCCGATCCGAGGATCTGTATGGCCGTCCCGAAGAAGAAGACCTCCAAAGCCAAGACCCGCAAGCGCCGGGCCAGCGCGTGGACCCTCACCGCTCCGCCGCGCAGTCTGTGCCCGCACTGTGGTGCCACCAAGTTGCCCCATGTGGTCTGCGGCAAGTGCGGCTGGTACGCCGGCCGGCAGGCCGTCGAGGTCGATTGACCCCATGATGCTTCCCGTCGCCCTCGACGCGATGGGCGGGGACAACGCCCCGGGCGAGATCGTGGCCGGCGCCCATCGAGCGGTGGCTGAACTAGGCGTGCCGGTGGTGCTGGTGGGGCAGCCTGAGGTGCTCGAACCCCTCGCCGATGGCCTAGAAATCATCGCGGCGTCGGAAGTGATCCCGATGAGTGCCGATCCCGGTTCGAGCGTGCGGCGGATGAAGGACTCCTCGCTGGTGCGGGCGGCCGAGGCGGTCCGTGACGGGCGGGCCTCCGCCATGATCTCCGCCGGTAATACGGGGGCCACGATGGCCTCGGCCCTTCTGCGGATGGGGCGCATCAAAGGGGTGGCCCGACCGGCGATTGCCACCCCGATTCCCGTGCCGGGCGGCGATCCCACCATTCTGCTCGACGCCGGCGCTAACGCCGAGTGCCAGCCGGACTGGCTCCTGCAGTTTGCCCAGATGGGAGCGGTGTTTGCCCGCAGTCGCTACGGCATCGAGCAGCCGCGCGTTGGCCTGCTTTCGATCGGGGAGGAAGCGTCGAAGGGGACGCCGTTGGTAAAGGAGACCAATGCCCTTCTGGCGGCCTCTGAAGCGCTCCAGGCGGCGGGGGGAATCTTCATCGGCAACGTCGAAGGGCGAGATGTGATGACCAACGATGTGGATGTCGTGGTGACCGACGGTTTCACCGGAAACGTGGTGCTCAAGACCCTCGAGGGCGGTATGCGAGCCCTGGTCAACGCCATTTTTGCGTCATTTGGGACGACCCCGGAGACGCAGGCGGCCAGCGAGGTGTTGATCCCCGCCCTGCTGCCCCTCTACGGCACCCTCGACCCGGATAACACTGGGGGGGCGATGCTCTTGGGGGTGGACGGTCTTTGTCTCATCTCCCACGGCTCATCCTCGGCGACGGCGGTCGTCAACGCGATACGGGTGGCCGCCGAACTGCACGAGGCGGGGATCGTCGAACGCCTCCGCACCGCTGTGGCGTCGGGCTGATGCCCTCTGACCAGGCCGGGATTCATTCACAAGCGCACTAAGTTGGGGATGGGCTAGGGTCCGATTCCACCATCGCCCCGCGCGCAGGAGCTGTCATTGCCCGCCGAAACCCACGTCGAACGAGGAAACCCTATGGACCGACAGCAGGTGTTTGCGCTGATTCGAGATCGTCTGGCCGACATTCTCGAAATCGAGCCCGGCGCCATCTCGGAGGGCCAGAGCTTCGCGGATGACCTCGACGCCGATTCGCTCGCCCTGATCGAACTGGTGGAGGCCTTGGAGGAAGAGTTGAGCGAGCGCTCGGTGGGCTTCCGGATCGACGACGAGGATTTGGCGGACCTGAAGACGGTCCGCGACGCGGTCGACTACGTCTTCGGTCGGCTGTAACTACCCTGAATTCTCTCCCCGTACCCCGTCTGGAAGAATTGATGGAGCGCCTCGGCCTCGACTTGGCTCCCGCTCTCCTCGCCCCGGCGCTCGTCCACAGTTCCTGGTGTGCCGAGCACGCTGGTTACCCGTCGAACGAACGTCTCGAGTTCCTCGGCGATGCCGTCCTGAGCGTCGTCATCGCCGATCACGTGTATCGGGTCTACGACACGCTCCCGGAGGGTGACCTCACCGACATCCGCAAGACCGTGGTGAACGCCGTGGCCCTGGCGGAGGTAGCGGACGAGCTGCGGGTGGGGGATCACCTGCTCCTGGGACGGGGTGAAGAACATTCGGGGGGTCGTGAAAAGCCGTCGATTCTGGCCGATGCGTTGGAAGCCATCATCGGGGCCGTCTACCTCGCCGCCGGGATCGAGGGAGCCCGCACGCTCATTCTCCGCGTCCTCGGCAGCCGTCTGGCCACGGCCCAGTTCGATAGGACTGATCACAAGAGTCGCCTACAGGAGCTGTCGGCCCGGCTTTTTTCGAGCGCACCCCGCTACGACGTGCAGGCCAGCGGCCCCGATCATGCCCGCACCTTCGCCAGCGTGGTCAGCATCGCCGGCGCCGACTACGGAAAGGGCGAAGGACGCTCCAAGAAGCAGGCCGAACAGGCTGCTGCTCGCGTGGCGCACGATGCCCTGACCAACCCCAATCGCATGGAAACCCCCAGGGAGACCCACTATGACTGAGCTACCCGAGCTCGAAACGCTCCGCCGTGAACTGGAGAAGGAATCGGTAGGAAAGCGCTTCAAGGTCCCTGAGGTCACCGGGGCCAAGGTCACGAAGCGCAACGGAAACAAGAAGATCTTCCAGGCTCGCTTGGAGGGCGCCAAGGTCAAGTCGGTAGACCGGCGGGGCCGCTTTTTGGTGGCCAACCTCGACAACAGCGAACTGCTCGTGCTGGATCTGGGGGAGACCGGCCGACTCGAGAAGGGCGCCCCGCGTGGCACGCCCCCCAAGGGCACCATGGTGGTGCTGGGCTTCACCCAGGGTGGACAGATCTGGCTCGTGGACTCCGGCGGCACCGCCCAGGCCTTCGTGGTGGCCACCAACGCCGTGGCGGAAGACCTCCCCGAACTGGCGGCCTGCGGGCTGGACCCGGTGGCCGATGCGGTCTCGTGGACCTTGTTCGCTCGCTCGATACTGGCTCGAAACCTCAAGCTCAAAGCCCTCCTGATGGCTCCCGACGTGGTGGTGGGCATCGGACCCATCTACAGCGACGAGATCCTGTGGGAAGCCGGCCTTCGTCACGACCGCATCTCGAGTGAACTCTCCTCACAGGAGATCCGTCGCCTGTTTCGAGCCCTCGTGGAGACCCTTCACGAGGCCGTGAAATACCGCGGGACCAGCCTGGCGGAGGGCGGATTCGTCGACCTCTACGGAAAATCTGGCGACTACCAGAACCACCTCAAAGTCTTTGGACGCGATGGTCAGCCGTGCCGCCGATGCCGGGCTGCGGTGGTCAAGACGCGTTTCGCCAACAAGCCCCTGTACTTTTGTGATGCCTGTCAGGTCTGAGGTGCGCCGCGGGCCTCGCTGCGACTACTAACGTCGGCCATCGAATGTTCCTCAAGACGCTCACGCTGAAGGGTTTCAAGTCCTTCGCCGACACGACCTCCCTCGATCTCGAACCCGGCGTCACCGTGGTGGTGGGGCCCAACGGGTCAGGGAAGTCCAATGTGGTGGATGCCATCGGGTGGGTGCTTGGCGCCCAAGCGCCCTCGGCGGTGCGGTCGCAGAAGATGGACGACGTGATTTTTGCCGGTACCGCCAAGCGCTCGGCGCTCGGCCGGGCCGAGGTGAGCCTGACCATCGACAACTCCGCCGGGATGCTGCCGATCGATTTTACCGAGGTAACCATCACCCGCACGCTGTTCCGCACCGGCGACAGCGAGTACGCCATCAACGATGTGCCCTGCCGCCTGCTCGACATCCAGGATCTACTCTCCGATACGGGCGTGGGGCGTCAGCAGCACGTGATCGTGAGCCAGGGGCAGATCGACGCCGTTCTCAACGCCCGCCCGGAGGAGCGCCGCCTCATCATCGAGGAAGCCGCTGGCATCCTGAAGTACCGCAAGCGCAAGGAAAAAGCCGAGCGCCGCCTCACCGCCACCGAGGGGAATCTCACCCGCTTGGGCGATCTGCTGCGCGAGGTTCGGCGGCAGTTGCGCCCCCTGGAGCGTCAGGCCGACGCCGCTCGGCGCCACGGCGATCTCGTCGCCGAACTACGGGCGCTGCACGTGTTCCTGGCCGGCCGTGAGCTCACCACGCTCAATCGGCGGCTCGCCGACGGTGGTGCCGCTCGGGCCGAACTGGCCAATGAGGACGGGCTCTTGCGCCGGACACTGGCCGAACTCGATGCCGCCGTGCTCGGTGCCGAAGCCGAGTTGGGTCATACCGGGGCCGACGATCTCGGCGACGATCTTGTTCGCTTCGAGGCCCTGCGGGAGAAGGCTCGTGGGCTCGTAGCCCTGCTCACCGAGCGCCGTCGGAGCATCGAACGCGAGCGGGGGGCGTTTGTGGACCAAGCGGTGATCGCCACTCTGGAAGCCGAAGCGAACCGCCTGACCTCGGAGTTGGCGGCTGCGGATGCCGAGGCCGAGGACTTGGTGCCTCAGCAAGCGGAACTGGGGCACGCCCAGGCCGCGCTGGCCGCCGCTCGGGCTGCCTTCGAACAGGATTGGGCTCACGGCATCGTGGCGGTGCCGGCGGGGCAGGCGGCGGAGGCGCGCGGTGAGCTCGCCGCCATGCGCGCCGGGGTGGAGCGCGGCGATGGCGAACTCCACCGGGCCGAGGCCTCCCTGGTGGTCCTCGGTGAGAAACTTTCTCGTCTTTCCGCCGAGACGGATCGTCTGCGGTCCGAGGCGGAGATGGCCTCTTTGGCTGAAGGACCGCTCGTGGAACGACTGGCGGGGGCCGAACAACAGCGGGCCGAGGCCGAGAAGCAGGTGGCGGAGGCCGAGGCCACCCTGCGGGCGGCCGACGGCGATCGCCACGCCTGGACCGCCCGCGCCGAGGCCCTGGGCCTCGCCCTCGACCAGGCGCGGGCCCGAGCCGGGGCAGAACGGCTGGCGGAGGTAGATGGCGTGGTGGGCACCCTCCTCGACCTCATCGAGGTGGATGACGGATGGGAAGCGGCGGTGGAAGCCGCCGCCGGGGAAGCGCTCGCCGCCGTGGTGGTGGATGGCGTGGCGGCGGCGCGAGCAGCCATTTTGGCTTTGCAGTCCGGGACGGACGCCCGCGAGGCCGTGGGTGGAGCGGTGCTCGCCCTGGGGGCCAACCGAACCCCGCGAGTGGCTCCGTCGGTCGGGGAGCCCGTGCGGCGTCACGTGCGGGCCGCTCGTCCCGACGTAGGGGCCTTGCTCGATGCGCTCTTGGGGGCTGCGGTGGCCGTGGAGGGCGGTTGGTCAGCGGCGGTGGATGCCGCCTTGGCCCATCCCGACGCCGTGATCGTGACGATGGAGGGTGGACGCTTCGGTCTCACCGGGTGGCGAGTGGGCACCGCCGCCACCGGGGCTACCGGCGTCGCGCTGGTGGAGGCCCGGGAGCGGGCTGAGCGGTCCACCGTGGAGGCGGGCCATGCCGAAGCCAGCCTGCAGGCGGCCCGATCCCGGCTCGAGGAGGCCCGTCACGGCGAAGCGGGCCTGGCCCGCCAACTCGATGAGCACGACGGTCGTCTCACCGCCGCCACGGATGGACTGCAGCGGGTGGCCGCCGATCGACGCGACGCCGCCACCGAGACCGAGGCGCTGCGCTCCCACGCCGACGAACTGGCCGAGCGGGTGGGGCGGGAGCAGGCCCGGGTCTCCGAACTCGACGTCCTCCTGCCGATCTTGGAAGCCCAGGAAGCCGAGGGGGCCGAGCAGGCCCGAGCCATGGCCGACGCCAAGGGCAATCTGGACGAGCGGGCGGCCACGGTGGGGTCGCAGCGGGCCGACATCGAGGTGCGGGCGGCAGGGTTGGAGGATCGACGCCAGTTTCTCCGTACCCGCCTGGGTGAAGTGGAGGCCCGGTTGGAGGGCACCACCGAAGCGCGGCGCGAAGCCGAGATCCGCCGCGTCGAACTCGATGTGAAGCAGACGGCGGTCGAGCGTTTGGCGGCACTGGTGCCGGAGCGCCTCGGCACGATCGAAGCCACCCTTGGAGATCTGCGGGAGCAGCGGCGCCGGCAGAGCGAGGCCCAGCGGGCCGCCTCAGCCCGGCTCGACGACCTTCGCCATCAGCGTTCCGACGCCGAGCGGCGCCTCGAGCAGACGCGGGAACGGTCCCGCCGAGCGGAACTCGATGAAGCTGAAGTGAAGTTGCGTCTCGAAACCGCGGTGGACACGCTCCGGCGCGATCTTGAGGTGGAGCCCGCGGTGGCCATGGCCTGCGAGGCCCCCGAAGGTCCCGATGGGTCTACCCCCACGGCCCGGGCCCGGGAACTCGAGCGCGAGTTGCGGCTGATGGGTCCGATCAATCCGTTGGCGCTCGAGGAGTACGACGCCTTGCAGGAGCGCCATACGTTCCTGCAGGAGCAACTCGAAGACGTGAAGGTGTCCCGCCGCGATCTGGGAAAGGTGATTCGGGCCATCGATGCCGAGATCGTGGAAGTGTTTGCCGGGGCCTACGCCGATGTATCGCAGAACTTCGAGCAGTTGTTCCAGACACTGTTTCCGGGCGGGGCGGGGTCCCTTCGGCTCACCGCCCCCGACGACCTCTTGGAAACAGGCATCGAGGTGGAGGCGAAGCCGTCGGGCAAGAACGTGCGCAAGCTTTCGCTGCTCTCCGGAGGCGAGCGCTCTCTTACGGCGCTGGCCTTCTTGTTCGCAGTGTTCCGGAGTCGTCCGTCGCCGTTCTACGTGATGGACGAAGTTGAGGCCGCGCTCGACGATGTGAACCTCCATCGCTTCCTCGACCTCGTGCGGGAGTTCCGTCAGGAGGCGCAGTTGCTCATCGTGAGCCATCAAAAGCGCACCATGGAAGCGGCCGATGTGCTCTACGGCGTCACCATGGAACCCGGTGGCTCGAGCAAGGTCGTGAGCGAACGGGTGTCTACCGTCGTCTGAGTGCTCGGCCCCGGCGTCGGGGTGAACCCGGCCCGGCCTCTACGCTGCAAACCCTCATGGAACCTCTGCTGCTCATCCTGATCGTCGTCGTCATCGTCTTGTCGGTGGGGAGCGTTGCCTTGGTGGTGCATCGCCGGGGCGACAGCGTCACCCTCGAGTCGCCCGGGGCGCGAGGGGTCCACGCCCCCCCGGTCGACGCCCCCCCGGTCGACGACCCCCCGGTTCAATCCCCCCCGGCGGCCCCCGCGGTGGCCTCGCTGCGCGATCGCTTAGGGAAGGCACGCGGCACGCTGTCGGGGTTCATGGGCTCGGTACGGGCCCGCCCAAGGGTGGACCAGGAAACCTGGGACGAACTCGAGGAGGCCCTCATCCGAGCGGATGTGGGCATCGGTGCCACCACCACCATCCTCGATCGGCTGCGCCAGAGCGTGACCGCGGAGGGCATCACGGCATCGACGGAGTTGCTGGAGGTGCTCAAGGCGCAGCTCAAGGCCGATCTCGCCGGCGGCGACCGAGGCCTGCACCACGAGCCCGGTGGCCCGAACGTGTGGCTCTTCGTGGGAGTCAACGGCGTGGGCAAAACCACCACGATCGGCAAGGTGGGCAAACAGCAGGCTGATCTCGGTCACCGGATCGTCATGGCGGCGGGGGATACCTTCCGCGCCGCGGCCGCCGAGCAGCTCGAGGTGTGGGCCGAGCGATCGGGAGCCGACCTCGTCCGAGGCGCCGAAGGGGGTGACCCCAGTTCGATCATCTTTGACGCCGTGCAACGGGCCGCCGCCCGGGGGAGCGACCTGGTGCTGGCCGATACCGCGGGCCGCCTCCACACCAAGGTGAACCTGATGGAGGAGCTGCGCAAGGTGCGCCGGGTGGCCGACCGAGATCCTGGCCAGGTCACCGAGGTGTTGCTCGTCCTTGATGCCACCACGGGACAGAACGGATTGGTGCAGGCCCAGCAGTTCACCGAGGCGGTGGCCCTCACGGGCGTGGTGCTGACCAAACTGGACGGCTCGGCCAAGGGCGGTATCGCGCTGGCGATCCAGTCCACCCTCGGCATTCCCATCAAACTGGTGGGTCTGGGAGAGACTGCGGACGACCTGGTGGCCTTCGACCCCGACGAGTTCATCGACGCCCTCTTCGCCGCCGACTGAGCCGAGGTCGCCGGTCTACGCTGGGGAGATGTTCACCCTCGTGCGCCTCCTGTTCATGCCCGTGAAGGTGGGTGTCGGCACCACGCGCGTTGGCGTGAAGGTTGGCTACCGCGCCGGGCGCCTCGTGGGATACCGCCGGATGGCCCTGGTGGCGGCCGGGGTGGGGGTGGGTTTGATGATCGCCCCGATGGCCGGCCGGGAGGCTCGCACCCGGATCCGGGACCGATGGATCAACCGCACCAACGGGGGCGGCGATCTCGCCGAACTGGTGCGAGAGGAACTATCACGATCACCCCGGACCTGGCACCTACCCCAGCCGGAGGTGGAGTTGGTGGGCTCGTGCGCCATCCTGCGCGGCGACGTGCCCCACCAAGGCGCTCGGGCGGAAATGGAACGGGCGGCGGCCGCCGTCGAGGGGGTGGTGAGTGTGAAGAACTACCTCACGGTGGTGGGGCTCTCGGGAACCAGTGGCCTTCGCTGAGTCGTCGTACCTCTGAGCACCAACGCCGGGAGGCACTCCATGAGGGACCAGGACGCACCGAACGAGGCTGATTCCACTCCGGGGGTCAATCCTGTTGCACCCCGACGACGCGGCCGGGCGTGGTGGGGCGTGGGGGCAGTCGGGGCGTTGGTCGCGGGTGTGCTGGCGTTCGTGCTCGTTGACCACGACTCAGAGCCGATGCGGCTGCCGATCGCCATCGGCGTTTTCGGCACCCCGCAGTCGGCGTATCTCGCCATGGAGGGTGACATGGCCCGCTTTGGCACGTACGTGGCCGGTCCGGACCTGCCCCAAATGGGGGGCGAAGCCCCCGCCTACCGGGTGAGGGCCGCGACGGTCGACCGGGCCCAGGTGCGGGCGGTGGCCGCCGCTCTCGGACTATCGGGCGAACCGGTCGCGCAGGGCGATAGCTCGACCGTGACCGGCGAGAAAGGGGTTCTGTCGGTCTTCAGCGTTGGCAACTGGGTTTTCAGCGCCGCCGGGTCGATTCCCGAAATAATGACCGTGGAACCCATGACGTCGCCCAGTAGTCCCGTGGAGTGCCGGCCCGATGGCCCCTGCGATGGGGGTGCAACGGCGACCATCCCGCCATCGACGACGCCGGTTGATCTTCCCTCAACCGCGCAGGCTCGATCGATCGCCCTCGAGGTTCTCTCGACTGCGGGCATGGACACGACCGACGCGATCGTGTCGGTCGGTATCGATGGAGGCCCAGACCGGTATGTGACCGTCGAGTCGCGGCTGAACGGTGTGCCCTCGGGCCTGATGGGGAGCGTTTCGGTGGGATCGGGAGGGACGATCGTCGCCGCCTTCGGATGGTTTGGAGAGGTGGAGGCTCTCGGCCAGTATCCGACCATCGGCACCGGGGCGGCCATCGACCGTCTCAACGAGTCAGGTGGCGCTGCGACGGGTGGGATCGACGCCCTCGCCGATTCCGAGGTGACCCAAGAGATGGCCACTGACCCCGGCGAGGCGGGCGGCGGCGCCCCACCTTTCCCGTCGCCCCCGTGTTCTGCCGCCCCGGATGGCTCCGAGGTATTGGAAGGTTGCGGGTACCCGGTTCCGTGTGCGGCGGAGGGCGCCAATCTCTGCCCCGCCATCGAGACACCGCCTGAGGTTCTGCCGCCGCCGGTGGTCGTGCTCACCGGTGCCACCGAACAAATGATCGTCCTGTCGGCCAACGATGGGAGCCTCGATAGCTATCTGGTGCCGGGCTATCGCCTCACCGGCGAGGACGGGGTGCAGATCGACGTACCGGCCATCGCCGAGGGCGCGTTGGCGGTTCCCGACAGCCGCCCCCCGCCTTCCGTCCCGCCCCCTTCGCCGGTTGATCCTCCGGTGACCATTGGGTGCGTTCCGCCGGTGGCCCTCCCGGACAATTCCCCCGACTCCGATCTACCCGTCGAGTCGTGCACTTTGATCGTCCCCGGCGTCGTCGGAGGGGGAGATAACTCCGATCCGGCTGGGACCACGGGGGCGGTTCGGGACCAGTAGCCACCGCCCGATAAGGTCCGACGAGCATGTTCGACGCACTCTCAGACCGGTTCGAAGGGATCTTCAAGCGCCTCCGGGGCCAGGGGCGCTTACGCGAGGAAGACGTCGAGGCGGTGCTGCGGGAGATACGCGTTGCGCTCCTCGAAGCCGACGTGAATTTCGCGGTCGTGCGGGGGATGCTCGACCGCATCCGGGAGAAGACCGTTGGGATTGAGGTGGCGGAGGCGCTGAACCCGGCGCAGCAGATCATCAAGATCGTCCACGAGGAACTCGTCAGCGTTCTCGGGGGCGAGGTCATTCGGATCTCTTACGCCAGCAAACCCCCCACGGTGGTGTTGCTGGCGGGCCTCCAGGGGGCCGGGAAAACCACCAACGCGGCGAAACTCGCCCGCTGGTTCAAGCAGCAGGGCCGCAATCCGATCCTGGTGGGGGCCGACCTCCAGCGGCCCGCCGCCGTGGAGCAGTTGCGCACCCTGGGCCGCCAGATTGACGTGCCGGTCTTCTCCCAGACCGGTGACCCGGTGGAAACAGCGGTCGCCGGGTTGGCGGAGGCGAAGAGACTCGGCCGTGACGTGCTCATCGTCGATACCGCCGGCCGCTTGGCCATCGACGGGGCCCTCATGGACGAGGTGCGGCGGATCTCCGAGGTGACGAGTCCGGACTACACGTTCCTGGTCATTGATGCCATGACCGGCCAAGACGCCGTGGTGGTGGCCGAGACCTTCAACGACACGCTGGCTCTCGACGGCGTGATCCTCACCAAACTCGACGGCGACGCACGCGGAGGGGCTGCCCTCAGCGTGAAGGAGGTGGTGGGCAAGCCCATCGCCTTTGCGTCCACGGGCGAGAAGTTGACCGACTTCGAACTCTTCCACCCGGACCGGCTGGCGGGCCGCATCCTGGGCATGGGCGACATGCTCACCCTCATCGAGAAGGCCGAGGAGGTCTACGAGAAGCAGGGGGCCGAGGAGGCCGCTCAGCGGCTCATGGACGGCAGCTTCACGCTCGACGATTTTCTCGATCAGATGCAGCAGATCAAGAAGATGGGCCCGCTGTCGGGCATCGTGGGGATGATCCCAGGGATGCCCAAGGAACTGAAGAATGCCAAGATCGAAGATGGGCAACTGGATCACCTGGAGGCCATGATCCGATCGATGACGGTGGCCGAACGAGCCAACGTGGACTTGATCGACGGCTCGCGCCGGGCCCGAATCGCTCGGGGGTCTGGATCCGATCCCGGTGAGGTGGCGGTGTTGGTGAAGCAGTTCAAGGAGATGCAGAAGATGATGAAGCGCATCCCGGGCTTTTCTGGCACCAAGAAGGGGCGCAGCGCGAAGAAGAAAGGGAAGAACCGGGGGCGAATAACCACCGCGCCCAGCGGTCCGCCGAGCGGGCCGAAGCCGCCCTTCAGCCTGCCGGGTTTGAACTGACCCCCCTCCAGCGACCAACATAAAGGCCCGCCTCCGGGCGAGTGACCGATCGAGACAAGGACGAACACCAGTGGCCGTGAAGCTCCGCCTAATGCGTATGGGTAAGAAAAAGCAGCCCACCTACCGCGTGGTGGCGGCCGATTCGCGTTCGCCTCGCAATGGCCGCTTCATCGAGATCCTGGGTACATACGATCCTCGCCACGAGCCGTCGGTCGTAAAGATCGACACGGCGAAAGCCAACGACTGGATCAGCAAGGGTGCTCAGCCCACGGAGACCGTGGCCCGCCTGTTGAAAGTGGCCGAGGCGCAGGCCGCCGAGGTCGTGGAGACGCCGGAAGCCGCCGACGCATGAGCGAACTCGATCAGGACCTGACCGAAGACGATGTGAACCGCGTACCCACCGAGGCCGCCGCCCCGAGCCACGACGAAGCCTACGATCCGGCCCCCACCGCCACCTCGGTGCTCGATGTCCTCGTCACCTCGCTGGTAGATGATCCTGATGCAGTGCGTATTGATCCCATCGAACAGCGCGGCAAGGTGCGCCTCGAGGTGCGGGTGGGTCCGGAAGACATGGGGCGTGTGATCGGCAAACGCGGTCGAGTGGCCAACGCCATCCGAACCGTGGTGCGAGCCGCCGCCGTGCGCGATGAGGTCGACGTCGACATCGAGTTCGAGGACTGAATTTTCATCCCGGCTCAACGGCGTCGGGAGAGGGCGATGGGGCGCGTGAGCGGTGATCGGCGCGATCGCTGCCGCCGGACGAGCCCGCCGTCGCCATCGTGGCTCTTCGGAGGTACTCGTGTTACTTGAGGTCGGGCGCATCACCAAGGCGTTTGGCGTGCGCGGTGAAGTCCTCGTGGCGCTGTCCTCGGATCGCCTCGAACGCCTCGACCCCGGGGCGGTGCTGCAGACCGATCGCGGGCCGCTCACCGTGGTCTCCTCCGCCCGGCACCACGACCGTTGGATCGTGCAGTTCGACGGGTTCTACGACCGCGATGGGGCCGAGGCCTGGCGGGGTCTGCTCCTGCGGGCCGAACCGGTGGAGGGCGACGACGACGGTGTGCTGTGGGTGCACGAACTGATCGGCCGCCTCGTCGTGCTGGCTGACGGTACGCCGGTGGGCACCATCACCGAAGTGCACGGCAACCCCGCCTCGGATCTCCTCGTACTCGACAGCGGGGCGCTCGTGCCGGTTGTCTTCATCATCGACCAGGAGGCCGGGCGCATCGTGATCGATCCGCCCGAGGGCCTCTTCGACTTGTAGGTCCCGGTATGCGGATCGACGTCTTCACGATCTTTCCCGGCCTGGTGGACGGCTTCGCCTCCGAGAGCCTGCTGGGGCGGGCTCGCCAGGAGGGAATGCTCGATATTCGGGTGCACGATGTGCGGCAGGAGACCACCGACGTTCACCACCGGGTCGACGACAGTCCCTTTGGTGGGGGAGCCGGCATGGTCATGATCCCCGAACCTATTTTTGCGGCGGTGGAGCGAGTGGACCCGCCCCGTCCCCTGCTGTATCTCTCTCCGACGGGCCGTCGCCTCGATCAGGCCTATGCGCACCAGTTGGCCGCCCTCGATGGCTTCAGCCTCTTGTGTGGCCGCTACGAAGGCGTTGATGAGCGCGTGCGAGAGCACCTGGTGGATGCCGAACTGTCCATCGGCGACTACGTCGTGGCGGGGGGTGAGGTGGCGGCCATGGTGGTACTCGACGCGGTGGGTCGCCTGGTGCCGGGCGTGATGGGCAATGACACCTCAGCCGATGACGAGAGCTTCAGCGATGGTCTGCTCGAGTACCCGCACTACACCCGCCCGGCCGATTTCCGCGGGTGGTCGGTGCCGGAGGTACTGCGTTCGGGCGACCACGCCAAAGTGGAACGGTGGCGGCGGGTGCAGGCCCTGCGCCGCACCGTGGCGGAGCGCCCCGATCTCATCGAGGCGCGTGGCGGGATCACGGCGCAGGAGCAGGAGATGCTGGCCGAGTTCGACCGCTGAGCAACCCGCCGCCTATCCTCATCTTTCCCACCGAACCGCCGCTGAGACCAGCGCCTACGGAGCGATCTGCCATGCAACCCACCGATCTTGTTGACCAGTCCAGCCTCCGCACGGACCTCCCCCACTTCGCCCCCGGCGACACCCTGAAGGTGCACGTCCGCGTGGTCGAAGGTGCCAAGGAGCGCATCCAGGTGTTCCAGGGGGCAGTCATCGGCCGCCAGGGCGACGGTCTGCGGGAGACCTTCACCGTGCGCAAGGTGTCTTACGGGGTTGGGGTGGAGCGCACCTTCCCCCTCCATGCCCCCACGGTGTCCAAGATCGAGGTGGTCAGCCGCGGTGACGTGCGCCGGGCCAAGCTCTACTACTTGCGCGATCGGGTCGGGAAGTCCGCCAAGATCAAGGAAAAGCGCGAGCGCTGAGCGCTGTGTCGGTCCGTCCGAGCCTGTCTCACCGGCCCCGGTAGCCTGCGATCATGTCGACCGAAGACCTCGAGCGCTACGAAGCCGAGATCGAGTTGTTGCTCTATCGGGAGTACAAAGACATCGCGTCGATGTTCCGATATGTCGTGGAGACCGAGCGGCGCTTCTACCTCGCCAATGAGGTCGAGCGAATCGTGCGCAACGAGGACGGGCGCACCTACGTCGAGTTGAAGATGCGGGATGCCTGGGTGTGGGACATGTACCGCACCACGCGCTTCGTCGCCTCGGTGTCGATCGTCACCTTCAAAGACGTCAACATCGAGGAACTCCCCAGCACGGAGATCTGACGTGACGGCCCAGCGCCGCGCCTACGGAGCGGCGGGCGAGGCCCGTGCGGCGGCGTGGTACGCCGAGCGGGGCTACGAAGTGGTGGCGAGGAACTGGCGTTGCCCCGACGGCGAACTCGACCTCGTGGTGCGGCGGGGCGCCGATCTCGTGTTCGTGGAGGTGAAGGCTCGCCGCACGGATCGGTTCGGTACCCCCGCCGAGGCTGTGACCCCCGCCAAGCAGCGGCGGTTGCGGCGGCTGGCGAGCCGCTATCTCGAGATCACTGGAGTGCACCCGTCGTCGTTACGGTTCGATGTGGTGGCCATTCTTGGCGACGACCTCGAGGTCATCGAAGCGGCGCTCTAACCGAACAACGCCCAGAGCACGAGGGCCACACAGGCCGCCACGGCCCCTGCCATCATCACGTAGTCGGCAGGGGTGCGACGGAGTTTCCGATACGGGTTGAGGCCCATGGCCGTCAGTATGGTGCCCGGGATGGACACTGTGGGTATTGAGCGAGCCGATGGCATCGTGACGGTCACGTTTCGTCGGCCTCATAAGAAGAACGCCATCAACGCTGTGATGTGGGAGGAGTTGGCGGCGGTGGCGTCGTCGATCGTGGGCAATCCCGAGGACCGCTGTGTGGTGATCACCGGCGCCGACGGCGACTTCTGCTCCGGCGCCGACCTGTCCGACCCTCCGGCGGTCGCCACGCACCAGCTCGCCTCCATGCGCCGCATCAACGCCGTGGTGCAGGCCTTCCATGAACTGCCGCAGCCCACCATTGCTCGGGTTGACGGCGTGGCGGCGGGGGTGGGGATGAACTTCGCCCTCGGGTGTGATTTGGTGCTGGCCAGCGATCGGTCGCGATTCTCAGAAATCTTTGCCCGCCGAGGCCTGTCCTTGGATGGCGGTGGTTCGTGGATCCTTCCTCGGCTCGTGGGCCTCCACAAGGCCAAAGAACTCGCCTTGTTCGGCGAGGTGATCCCGGCGGCCGAGGCTTTGCGGCTGGGGATCGTGAACCGGGTGGTGCCCGTGGAGGCGTTGGACCCACTGGTGGCCGACTGGGCCGGGCGTCTCGCGGCGGGCCCGCCCATCGCGTTGGCCATGACCAAGCGGATGCTCAACCGTTCGTTCGAGCAGAGTTTTGAGCAGGCGCTCGACGACGAAGCCCGGAGCCAGACCATCAACTTCAGTACCCGAGATACCGCGGAAGCGATCGGGGCGTTCCTCGCCAAGCGCGAACCAAGGTTCGAGGGACGATGACCTCCTCGATGAGACGCTTCGCCATGCTGGTGGCCCCGGTCGTCCTCCTCGCGGGGTGCGGCGCCGATCGCAACACGGCCGCCCCGCCCACCACCGCCGCCGCCTCGACCACCACGGTCGTGAAGGAGACCGGTTCGACCGAACTGGGCCCCCCGGCCCGCCCGGCGCAACTCGTGGCCCCTGACGAGGTGACCGCCCCGGCGCCCCTCGTCGTACTCCTGGCCGGGTACGGCGCCACCGGGGCGGTGGAAGATGCCTATCTTGGGGTCAGCGAACAGGCCGCCTCACGGGGGATGTACGTGCTGGTGCCCGATGGCACCGTCGATGCCTCCGGCAAACGCTTCTGGGATGCCACCCAAGCGTGTTGCAACTTCACCGGACCGGCGGTGGATGACGTGGCCTATATCGGTGGGTTGATCGACGAGGCCATCGCGCAGCGTCCCATCGATCCAGACCGGGTCTACATCTTTGGTCATTCCAACGGTGGTTTCATGGCGTATCGGCTCGCCTGTGAACGGTCCGACCAGGTGACGGCCATTGCCGTGTTGGCCGGGTCCGATGTGGCGGATCCGCAGGGTTGTGTCCCGACCCAGGGGGTATCGGTCCTGCATCTCCACGGCGATGCCGATTCGACGATCGCCTATGCGGGTGGATCAACAACCCGCCCGTACCCAGGTGCGGAGGAGGTGGTGGCCCGCTGGGCCGGCCGAGCTGGTTGCGACCCGGAACCGACGCGCGGTAGCCGGGTCGACCTCGAGGGGGGGATCGACGGCGAGGAAACCGCCCTGAGCGTCTATGAAGGCTGCGACAAGGGCCTCGCCGTGCAACTCGACACCATCGAGGGCGGCAGCCACATTCCGTTTCTCGAGCGCAGGGCTCTCGGCACCAATGTGCTCGATTGGCTCCTCGAGCGCAGTCGCTGACGGCCAGCGAGGGATGTCCGGCGGGGCCCCCGGAACATTCTGGATGGGGGTGGTGGGCCCTCTCCTGGGCATCGAACCGTCGCAGGGGCTTCGGGCCCGCCGCGTCCATCGCGGGCGCGTGGGCGCGATGCCCGCGTCGGCACCAGGGGTGTTGACCTCTACCGGAGCGTCACATCGGCGGCCTAGAGTTCGACGTGCGCCTCGATGGCCGGCGCCCGCTCTCGGCCTCCTCTCCAGCCAGCACCCGGTCCCGGGTGCCACTACGAGGAGCAGTTCGTGCTCGGTCTTGTCTCTTCTGCATCCCTCCTTGGCGTTGATGGCCACGCGGTGACCGTGGAGGTTCACATCAGTCGTGGTCTGCCCTCTTTCAGCGTGGTGGGGTCACCGGACGCGGCTTGCCGGGAGGCCAGTGGCCGGGTGCGGGCCGCCTTGCTGTCGAGCGGGGCCACCTGGCCGCCTCATCGCATCACGGTGAACCTCGCTCCACCCACGGTCCGCAAAGTGGGGGCCGGTCTCGATCTGGCCATCGCGGTGGCGATACTGGTGGCCTCGGATCAGGTGCCACCCGAGGCGGTGGCGGGGCGGGCCTTCCTCGGTGAGCTCGGCCTGGATGGTTCGCTCCGGCCGGTGCCTGGCACGCTCTGCCTCATCGAGGCTCTCCGCGAGGGTGCCGTGGTTCTTCCGGCGATGAGCGCCGCTGAAGCGGGGCTGGTGGCGGGCCGGGTGGTCCATGGGATCGACACCCTTGCTCGCCTTCTCGCTTGCCTACGCAATGAGGAACCGTGGCCGGCGGCGCCGCCGAGCGCGCCGCCGCCCGCTCTGCCCGCCGGGCCCGACTTGGCCGATGTGCGGGGCCAGCCGGTGGGGCGCTTCGCCCTCGAGGTGGCCGCCGCCGGCGCCCACCATCTGTTACTGCTCGGTCCCCCTGGGGCCGGCAAAACCATGCTGGCGTCGCGGCTGCCTGGCCTGCTCCCCCCCCTGAGCGATGGGGCCGCGCTCGAGGCCACCCGCATCCACTCGGCGGCCGGGCTCGGGCTACCGCCCGGGGGGCTCATTCGCCGCCCACCCTTCCGGGCCCCCCATCATGGCGCGTCCGCGGTGGCACTGGTGGGGGGCGGAAGCACCACCATGCGCCCCGGCGAAATCAGTGCCGCCTGCCATGGCGTTCTGTTTCTCGATGAACTCGCCGAGTTTGCTGTGCATGTGCTCGATGCCCTGCGTCAGCCCCTGGAGGAGGGGGTGGTGCGGGTGGCCCGGGCGGCGGCCACGGTGACTTTTCCGGCGCGGTTTTTGCTGGTGGCGGCCATGAACCCCTGTCCCTGCGGCTATGGCGGTCGTCCCGGCGGGTGTCGGTGCAGCGAGGGGGCTCGGGCCCGGTATCAGCGTCGGCTGTCGGGCCCTCTCCTCGACCGCTTCGATCTGCGAGTGGAGGTGTCGCGCCCATCGGTATCGGATCTCATGGGCCGCTCCCTGGGCGAATCCAGCCAAGCGGTGCGGGCGCGGGTGGCGGCGGCGCGTGATCTCGCCGGCGCGCGCGGCACGGAAACCAACGCCGCCATTCCCGTGGATCGTCTCGATGAGATGGCTCCACTCGGGAAGGGAGCAGCCGATGTGTTGGTCACGGCACTGCAGAGCGGCCGCCTGTCGGCGCGAGGCCTCCATCGGATCAGACGGGTAGCCCGCACCGTGGCAGACCTTCAGCAGCACGAGGCCCCCGTCACCGCCGCTCATGTGGCGATCGCCTTGGGTCTCCGGGCTGATACCTCCCTCCCGTCGATCCCAGCCTCGGTGGTGTCCACATGACCACCGATCGGCACCTGGGCTTCGCCATTCTGCTGGCGAGCCAGCCCGGCATCGGCCCGCGTCGTCTGAGCGACCTGCTCGCCGGCCCAGGGCCCGAGCGGGGGTGGCGAGAGGCAGGCGGAGACCCGCAGATCGATGCTGAGCAGGTCGTAGCCGTCCATCGAGCCGCTGGGGTACAGGCGATGTTGATCGATGATCCGGCCTACCCCGAGCGCCTGCGGGCCGATCTCGAACCGCCGGCGGTGTTGTTCGCTGTCGGCGACCTCGGAGCCATCAGGGCCCCCCTCGTGGCCATTGTGGGCACCCGCCGGGGCACCGGCAGTGGGGCAGGGGTGGCGCGTGAACTGGGCCGTGAACTCACCGAGGCCGGGGTGGCGATCGTTTCGGGTCTGGCGCTCGGCATTGATGGCGCTGCCCATCGGGGGGTGCTCGACGCCCGAGGAGCCCCGGTGGGGGTGGTGGGCAGCGGGCTTGATGTGGTCTACCCCGCTCGCCATGACGAGTTGTGGGGTCAGGTGAAGGCCCAGGGCGTGCTGCTGGGGGAGGCGGGGCTCGGGGTGCGCCCGGCACCGTGGCGGTTTCCGGCCCGCAACCGGATCATCGCCGCGTTGGCCGATGTTCTCGTGGTGGTCGAGTCGCATGCGGCGGGTGGGTCGATGCACACCGTGCACGAGGCGATCGAGCGCGACCGTCTCGTGATGGCCGTGCCCGGCTCAGTGCGGAACTCCTCCTCGGCGGGCACCAATCAGTTGATTGCCGAGGGCTGTCCGCCGGTGCGTGACGCCACCGACGTCCTCGTGGCCCTGGGCCTCGGAGCGGCCGAGCGGGCGGGCATCGCCGATCCTCGCCCGGTGCCCACCCCCATCGCAGAAGCGGTGCTGGCGGGATTCGATGGCGAGCCCTCCACCCTCGAGAACCTCCTGCTGCGCACCCGTGTTCCCTTGCCTGATCTTGCGCTGGCGTTGGAGGCTCTCCTGGCCACCGGATGGGTGGAGCGCACCGGTGGGTGGTACGAACCGGTGGCCCGATGACCACCGGTTCCGTGCTCCGGGATGGAGGCGACAGTACGGTAACGAAATGGCATGGCACGAGCAGGACTTCCTCGCCTCGCTCACCTCAGTGGCACCCCGCACGCGGGAGGCCTACCGCAGCGACCTCGCTGGTTTCATTACCTGGGCCGAGCGCGGTGATCTCCACGAGCCCGGCGGTGTCGACCGCGTTCTCCTGCGTCGATATGTGGCGCATCTGTCGGCCCGCCGCTATGCGAAACGTTCCATCGCTCGCAAGGTGGCCGCGCTGCGCCGTTACTTCCGCTGGGTGGCCCGCACCGGGCGCATCCCCAGCGACCCCAGCATCAATCTCTCCGCCCCGCGGGGCGAGGGTCGACTTCCGCGGGTGCTGCGTCAAGACGAACTCAGCGTGCTCCTCGATGCCCCCGGCCCGGCTGCCCTCGGCGGTGATCCGGTCGTGCGGATGCGAGACGACGCCGTGTTGGAACTGCTCTACGGGAGCGGGTTGCGGGTGGGCGAACTTTGTTCCCTCAACCCCACCGACCTCGACTTGGAACGCGCTCGCGCCACGGTGTGGGGCAAGGGGGGCAAACAGCGCGTGGTGCCCCTCAGCGAACCGGCGGTGGCGGCGCTGCGGGCCTGGTTGGCCCATCGGCCCGAACCGGCGGTGCTGTTCGTCAACGGCCGTGGCCATCGTCTCACCCCCCGTGATGTTCGCCGGGTGCTGGACCGGCGGGCCGTTTCGCCCACCCATCCCCATGCCCTCCGCCACACCTTCGCCACCCACCTCCTCGATGGGGGAGCCGACCTGCGGGTGGTGCAGGAACTCCTGGGTCACGCCGACCTATCCACCACACAGAGGTACACTCACGTCAGTAGAGAGCGTCTCCGTTTGGTGTACGAGGCCACCCACCCCAGGGCGTAGGGATGAATGGTGCAGAAATGATGATTCGATGAGCAATACCGATCCCGATCTTGAGCGGCTCTGGGCTGAGTACAAAGCCGACCAAACGCGGGAGTTGCGTGATCAGTTGATCGTGCATTACTCGCCGCTGGTCAAGTACGTGGCGGGGCGGGTGGCCAGCGGTCTCCCCCAGAACGTGGATCAGGCCGATCTCGTCTCCTACGGCATCTTTGGCCTCATCGACGCCATCGAGAAGTTCGACCTCGAGCGGGGCTTCAAGTTCGAGACCTACGCGATCGCCCGGATCAAGGGCAACATTCTCGACGAACTTCGCTCCATCGATTGGGTACCTCGATCGGTGCGGGCGAAAGCCCGGGCGTTGGAAAACGCCTATTCGAAGCTCGAGGGCGAACTCCACCGCACGCCCTCGGATTCTGAGCTCGCCGAGGAACTCGATCTCACCGACGATCAGCTCCAAACCACGCTCGGACAGATCTCTTTCACCGGTCTCGTGGCGTTGGACGAAATGCTCTCCGGCGGCGACCGGGGCGATTCCATGACCATGGGCGACACGCTGGCCGACGACGGGCTCGGCCCGGTGGCGGCCTACGAGGTGGAGGAGATGCGCCAGATCCTCGCCGACTCCATCTCCCGCCTGCCGGAGCGGGAAAAAACAGTGCTCACCCTCTACTACTACGAAGGTCTGACCCTCGCAGAGATCGGTTCGATCCTGGGCGTCACCGAGAGTCGGGTCTGTCAGATCCATACCAAAGCCGTCATCCAGCTCCGATCCCGCATGGCGGCATCCGAGCGCGAACCCGCCTGACGCCCTCGTCCTAGCGCCCTCGGGCGCTGCGTTGCCTCCCCCTCCCGTGTTCCTGCGCGCCCACTCTGGGAGGCCCGATGCCCCGCATCGCGTCCGTGTTCTGTGGCGCTGCGCTGGTGGTGGGCCTGTTGGCCCCGCCGGCGCAGGCCGCCGCTGTCGCTTTCGTCTATATCCCGCCCGTGGATGCGCCGGTCGCAGATCCGTTTCGTCCGCCGACCACGCCCTACGGAGCCGGCAATCGCGGTCTCGAGTACGCGACCGCGCCGGGGGCGGTGGTGGTGGTGGCCGCCGATGGGGTGGTGACCTTTGCTGGTTCGGTGGCCGGTGGATTGCATGTGACGGTTCGACACCCTGACGGGTTGCGCACCACCTACTCCTTTCTGGCCCGGATCGATGTGGTGGTGGGGCAGCGGGTGCGGCAGGGCGACCAGGTGGGCGTGACGCGGGATCATCTTCATTTTGGCGCCCGGCGGGGCAGCGCCTACTTCGACCCGGCGTCGCTCTTTGGGTCCGGCCGGCCGGAGGTGCGATTGGTGCCCTTCGACGAGCCCCCGGGGGAGGGCGCGGCGGGGGAACGGCTCTCCATCGAGCAACTGGTGGGGGGGGTCGTGGGCCTGGCGGGGCTCGGCGCCGACTGGCTGCGATCGGGGAGTGGCTCGCTCAGCACTTTGGGGCATTACGCCGGTCGGTTGGGCTTGCCCAACGGCCTCGTGAGTAGCGCGGTCGTGCTGTTGGCGGCGTGGAACCGGGCGCGAGCGCAGGCCGAGCGGCCCTGTTCGGCCCCCGGGGTGCCAGCCCCCCCACCGGAGGCCCGGCGCTTGGCGCTGCTGGTGGCCGGTCTCGGGTCGAATAGCCACCACGCCACTGTGGCCCACATCGACACCATCGGCCTGGGCTACGCCGAGGCCGATGTGCTGCGCTTCAGTTATGCCGGGGGCCGCACGCCCGATGTCACCGACGGGCTCGGGGCCATCCCCGCCACACAGTACGGTCCCGCCGACACCCAGAACGACCTGCGGGCCAGCGGTGCTCGCCTCGCCGATCTCATCGAAGCGATGGTGGCGGAACAACCGGGGGTGCTGATCGATGTCTACGCCCATTCACAAGGCGGTGTGGTGGCGCGCCTGGCCCTCGTGGAGCTTGAAGCCCGACACGGGGTGGAATGGCTGGCGCACCTTGGCCTCGTGGCTACCCTGGGCTCCCCCCACGGGGGTGCCCATCTGGCCACGGCCATCGATGCGGCGGGCTCCACCCGGCTCGGGGGGATGATGCTCGACGGGTATGCCGAGGCCACCGGCGCCGCTTTGGATCGGCACGGATTGTCCGCTGCCCAACTCAGCGAGGTGTCCGAGCTGGTGCGCGAACTACAGGGCCACCCAATTCCCCCCGTCGTCCGGTCGCTCTCGTTGGCGGCGAGCGGCGATCTTCTCGTGCCGGTGCCCTCCACCCGAGCGCCGGGGGCGACCCAGATCGTGGTTCCGATCCTCGGCCCGCAAGCTCACACCCGGCTCGTGAGTAGCGTCGAGGTCCATCGCGAACTCGGCCTGGCCCTCGCCGGCCTCCCACCGGGATGCCGGTCCTTCGCCGCCGCCCTCAGCGACGAGCTGATCGGGGAGGGCATCGGCTACGGCGAGGACGTCGTCGGCGCGTTCGCCTGGGCCGCCACCACCGCCCTGAGCCCAATGGGGTAGGAGCCGGGCCGGTCCACTGGCCGCAGGGCGCCCTCGGCCACTAGGGTCGATCTTCGGCCCGGGGACCTCCCGGGCCGAGAACCACTCAAACCAAGCACCCGGACCATCCCGCGGTCGTCCTTCGTTGTTTCACTACGGAGGGCGCCAGGTCCGGCGTTGGCCTTCCGCCGACATTGCGAACCACGGGAAGGGAGCCCATTGTGGCCGTCGTCACCATGAAGCAGTTGCTCGAGGCTGGAGTCCACTTCGGACACCAGACCCGTCGTTGGAACCCGAAGATGAAGCGTTTCATCTTCGGTGAGCGCGGCGGCATCTACATCATTGACCTGCAGCAGACGTTGGGTCGGATCGAGACCGCCTACAGCTTTGTGCGCGATCTTGTTGCCGATGGGGGAACCGTGTTGTTCATCGGTACCAAGAAGCAGGCACAGGACCCGATCCAGAGTTACGCCGAGAAGGTCGGCATGCCCTACATCAACCAGCGCTGGCTCGGCGGCATGCTCACCAACTTCTCCACCATCGGCAAGCGCGTGGCCAAGATGCAGGAGTACCGCCGTATGCGCGCCTCCGGTGAGTTCGACGCTATGCCCAAGAAGGAAGCCCTTCTTCTCAGCCGTGAGCTGGAGAAGCTGGAACGCAACCTCGGGGGTATCGCCCAGATGGAGCGGCTCCCCGACGCCGTGTTCATCCTGGACACGAAGAAGGAATACATCGGCGTAACCGAGGCCAACAAGCTCGGCATTCCGATCATCGCAGTGGTGGACACCAACTGCGATCCCGACATCATCCAATTCGTGATTCCGGGTAACGACGACGCCATCCGATCCGGCAGCCTCATGTGCCGGGTCATCGCGGACGCCGTGGAAGAGGGTCGCTACATCGCGTCCCGCCGTAGCGAAGCCTCCGCGGCGGCGAGTGCCGCCAGCGCCGCCAGTGTGGCCACCGCCGAGCGCACCGAAGACGACGAGGCGCGCGTGGCCACCGAACAGGCCGAGGCGCGCCGCCTGGCCCTGTTGGCGCAACAGGCGCGTGAGGCGCGTATCGCATCGGGTCAGGGGCCTGCCATCCCGCCCCCGCCCCCCCTCGTGATCGAGGCCCCTGTGACCGAGGCCCCTGTGACCGAGGCCCCTGTGACCGAGGCCCCCCCGGTCCAGGGCTAACGCCCCCGCTTCCCCCCAATCAGGAGTAAACCCCCATGTCGTTTACCGCCAAGGACGTCCAGGCCCTTCGCCAGGCCACCGGCGCCGGGATGATGGATTCCAAGCGAGCCCTCACCGAGACCGACGGCGACTTCGACGCCGCCGCCAAGTCTCTGCGGGAAAAGGGCCTCGCCAAGTCTGTCGACCGCTCGGACCGCGAGAACACCCAGGGGGCCGTGGCGGTTGGGTCGGTGGCCGGCGCGGCGGCCATCGTGGAACTCAAGTGCGAAACCGACTTCGTGGCGAAGTCCGACCAATTCCTCGAGGTGCTCGATGCCTTGCTGGCGGCGGTGCTGGCGGAAGGCGAGGCGGGCCTGGATACGCAAAAGGAGCGAGTCGACGACCTCAAGGTGACCCTCAAAGAGAACATCGATGTGGGTCGGGTCAGGTGGCTTCCGGTGGCCGAGGGCCAGGTGCTGGACACCTACTTGCACAAGCAAGAGGGTCGAGGCGTGAACGCGGTGGTGGTGGTGCTGAACGATGGCGATGCCGCTCTGGCCCATGAGGTTGCGGTGTCGGCGGCGTTTAGCAAGCCCCGATTCCTCGCCCGCGAAGAGGTGCCCCAAGCCGAGGCCGACGACGAGCGACTCACCTTGGAAGGCATCACGAGGGCCGAGGGCAAGCCCGAGCAGGCGATGGAAAAGATCGTGAGCGGTCGCCTGAACGCTTGGTACAAGGATCAGGTCCTGCTGGAACAGCCCTATGCCAAGGACGACAAGATGTCGATCACCGAACTGCTCGGCGCCGCCACTATCGCCGGCTTCGCTCAGGTCTACATCGGCTCTTGAGTTCTTCCCCCCAGTACTCCCGGGTCATGCTCAAGCTCTCTGGTGAGGCATTTGCCGGGCAGGACGGGAACCCGATCGACGGCAAGGTGGCCGAGTTCGTGGCGAACGAGATCGTTGCGGCCCGCCAGTTGGGGGTGGATATCGCCGTCGTGGTGGGCGGTGGCAACATCTGGCGTGGGCTCACCGGGGCCGGGGCGGGCATGGATCGCGCCCAGGCCGACTACATGGGCATGCTCGCCACCGTGATGAACGCCCTGGCGCTCCAGGACACCCTCGAGCGTCTCGGCCAACCCACCCGCGTGCAGAGTGCCATCCACATGTCGCAGGTGGCTGAGCCCTACATCCGCCGTCGGGCCACCCGGCACCTTGAAAAAGGCCGGGTGGTGATCTTCGCAGGGGGTACCGGCAACCCCTTCTTCACCACCGACACGGCGGCGGCCTTGCGGGCGGTTGAGATCGAGGCCGACGTGATGTTGCGGGGTACCCATTCCGGCGTGGAGGGTCTCTACACCGATGACCCGCGCAAGAATCCCGAGGCCACCCTCATCCGTGAAGTCACCTATCTCGAGGTGCTGAACCGGGGCCTGAAGGCGATGGATTCCACCGCCATCACCCTCTGCATGGACAACGCTCTGCCGATCGTGATGTTCGACCTGCTTCGTCAGGGCAACGTGCGGTCCATCCTTGAGGGAAATCCAATCGGTACTGTGGTGCGATGACCAGCGAGTTGATTGCCCTCGTGCTGGATGACGCCGGTGAGAAGATGCATCGGGCGGTGGACCATGCCCGTAAGGAGTTCTCCGGTATTCGCACCGGTCGTGCCGCCCCGGCCCTGGTGGAAAAGATCATGGTGGAGTACTACGGCAGTCAGGTTCCGCTCCAGCAGATTGCTGGATTTCAGGTACCCGAGGCCCGGATGTTGGTGATCAGTCCCTACGACAAAACTTCCCTCGGGGCCATCGAGAAAGCCATTCAACAGTCCGACTTGGGCCTCAATCCGAGCAACGACGGACAGATCATTCGTCTTACGTTCCCGCAACTCACCGCCGATCGGCGCAAGGAGTTGGTGCGAGTGGTAAAAGCAATGGCGGAGGACGGGCGCGTGGCCATTCGTAATCTTCGTCGGTCGGCTCGCCATGAGCTCGAGAAGGCGGATGACATCCCGGAAGACGATCTCTCGCGAGCCGAGAAGGAGTTGGATAAATTAACCCACGCCCATGAGGCGGAGATCGATACGGCGCTCGAGCACAAGGAACAGGAGTTGCTCGAGGTCTGACCCCGAGGGTTCGGCACACGCCGGGCCGGGTGGGCGCCCAGAGGACTGATGGAGGTCCGATGACCGAGGAACGTGAAGAACGAAGCGACAGGCGCAAGACTCCTCCCAACGAGGGGGTTCGCATTATCGGTGCCGATGAGGCGGCCGAGGCGCTGGACCGCGACGATGTGGCCCAGCGACGAGGGGGCAGTCAGCCGCGCTACGGCGACCGTCCCACCACCCCCGAGCGGGATGGCTCCCGTCCGGTGTTGAGATTCCCCCTGGGTTCGTCGTCGGACCCGCGCGACATCGAGCGTTCGGCGGTAGCCCCCACCGACCCGCCATCGGGTCCGGTGTCGCTGCCCCACTGGACTGCGCCCCCCACTGGCCAGGTCCCCCAGATCCTCCCCGACCAGCCCGGCGAGCCGGCCGGGGATGGCGAGGACTGGACGAATTTTGCTTCCGCCAGTCCCCGCTGGCGGGATGACGCTCGGTCCTTCGACGGCGCCTCGGGCTTCGAGGATATGGCCGCCTGGGCCGAGGCCGAGGACGACAGCCCGGGGGGGGCTCTCGACGATCGTGAGCGTCCCACCCACGACGATTACTTCACCTTCGCCGACCTCGCCGACGAGGACGCCGAAGGCGGTTCCCGTTCGGTATTCGCCGAGGATGGGGGTTTCCCCGACGACTGGGCGGACGACGTCGATGGCGCCACCGGCGAGAGCGAGCAGCCGGCACCGCGGCGTCGGCGTCGAGCCAGCGCGCCAGCAGTGTCAGGGGCTGGCGAGGATGACGGCGGTTACCGGCCGCAGCGAGTGGCCCGTTCCGCCGGCGGGGGTGGCGACCGGGATATGGGCCAAGCGGCGATCGTGGGAGTTGTACTCCTTGGTCTTGCCCTCGTGCTCTTCACGATCGGACCCAGCGCCGCCATGGTGTTGGTGACCGCCGTGATCGGTCTTGCCACCATGGAGTTCTTGGTGGTGCTGCGCCAAGCGGGTTACACCCCCCTGCCTATCGCCGGCATCGTGGCGTCGGTGGGCCTGGTGATCGGCGCTTACAACAACGGCACGGCGGTTCTGCCCGCCATCCTCTTCCTCACCGTTGCGGTATGCCTCCTGCACTATTTGGTGGGGGCCGCCGACGAAGCCCCCGTGATGAACATCGGGGTCACCCTGTTGGCCGTGCTGTGGGTTGGGCTCTCCGGCTCGTTCGCCGGCCTCATGCTCGGCATCGGCACCCCGGGCATCGGAATCCTCCTGGCGGCGATTATCGGTACGGTCGGCTACGACCTGGGCGGCCTGGTCATCGGCCGGAACGCCGGGTCCAAGCCGCTTTCCAACGCCAGTCCCAACAAGACGGTAGAGGGTCTCATCGGGGGCATGGTGGTGGCGATGGTGGTGGTGACCGTGGGCGCTTCGGTCATCGGCTTTGGACCGATCGACGGGTTCGTCGACGGTCTTCTCGCGGGCATTGTGATTGCCCTGGCCGCCCCGCTTGGCGATCTGTGCGAGTCGCTCATCAAGCGCGATCTCGGCATCAAGGACATGGGGTCGATTCTCCCCGGTCATGGCGGAGTGCTCGACCGCTTCGATGCGATGTTGTTTGTCCTTCCCGCCCTCTACCTGCTCGCTTCGGTGCGCCACTTCTTCCTCTAGCGAACCCGCCGCGCTGCCGTTCGGGCGTTTTGGCTATTCACCGGCCCATCTGTCGGTAGCCTTGGAGGGTGACTACCTCCGTGTCCATCCTCGGCTCGACTGGGTCGATCGGCACGCAGGCACTGTCGGTCATCGAGGCCGAGCCGGCGCGGTTCGAGGTAGTGGCGCTCGGGGCCGGATCTTCCGTGGCGCAGTTGGTGGAGCAGGCGCAGCGGTGGCGTCCCAGGGTGGTGGCGATCGCCGATGATTCCCTGGCCGCCGAACTGGCGGCCCTGGTGCCTCCGGGTACCGAGGTGGTGGGGGGTCCGGATGCGCTTGCCAGTATCGCCACCGCGGGTGATGTGTGTGTGAATGGCGTGGTGGGCTTCGCCGGGCTGGGCGTGACCTTGGCCGCCCTCGGCGGGGGGACGCGGCTGGCCCTGGCCAACAAGGAGTCGCTTATTGCGGGCGGGCCGGTCGTGCGGCGGGTTCGCGATGCGCCCGGTGCGGGCGAGCTGGTGCCGGTTGACAGCGAGCACTGCGCCATCCACCAGAGCCTGCGGGCCCAGCACCCGCAGGCGGTAGCGGGCGACTGGGTACGTCGCATCGTGCTCACCGCATCCGGGGGTCCGTTCCGTGGTCGCACGAAAGCCGATCTGGCCGAGGTCACTATCGCCGACGCGTTGGCGCACCCCACGTGGTCTATGGGGCCAAAGATCACCATCGATTCCTCCACCCTCATGAACAAGGGCTTGGAGGTGATAGAGGCCCATGAACTTTTTGGGCTGAGCTATGACCGCATCGAGGTAGTGGTGCATCCGCAGTCGATCGTGCACTCGATGGCGGAGTTCACCGACGGCAGCACCCTGGCGCAGTTGTCCCTGCCCGACATGCGACTGCCGATCGCCTACGCCTTGGCCTACCCCGATCGAATCGACACGGCGTTCGGGCGCGTCGACTGGGCCTCATTGCGACGGCTCGATTTTGAGCCGCCCGACGAGGATGCCTTCCCCTGCCTGGGTCTGGCCTATGAGGCGGGACGGATGGGGGAAACCGCCCCGGCGTGGCTCAATGCGGCCAACGAAGTGGCGGTGGCGGCCTTCCTGGGGGGCCAGATTCCCTGGATAACTATCCCTGACGTCCTCACCGAGGTACTTTCCCGGCATGATGGGGGAGAGGCCGACAGCGTCGCCGCTGTCATCGAGGCCGATAGGGCGGCTCGTGCCGCCGCCACCGGCGTCATCGCAGAGAGGTTCGCTAAGTGACCGACACCAACATTCTCCCCACCGAATCCGTTCTCCCCGTCGAGCCCGTTAGCCCCGCCGGGAAACCGGCCGGGGAGGTAGCCGGTGAGCCGTGGCGCGTAAGCCTGCTGGCGGCAGTGGTGTTGGCCATTGCCTATTACGGGGGCGTGGGGTGGTTCCTCACCATCGCGGGCCTGTTGATCATGATCTTCCTCCACGAACTGGGTCACTACATGGCGGCGCGGCGTTCGGGCATGAAGGTCACCGAGTTCTTCCTGTTCTTCGGTCCGAAGATCTGGTCGTTCCGACGGGGTGAGACCGAATACGGCATCAAGTTGCTGCCCCTCGGCGCCTATGTGCGCATCATTGGCATGTCGAACCTCGATACCGATGTGACCCCCGAGGACGAACCGCGTACCTACCGGCAGCAGTCCTACCCGAAGCGACTGTTGGTGGCATCGGCGGGTTCGCTCATGCATTTCCTGCAGGCGATCGTGTTGTTCTTCATCGCCTTTTCCATCCTGGGGGTAGACGGCGGCGGTGGATTGGGGGAGCGCCTGGGCGCCCCTCCGCCTCCGGTGATTGTGGGCAGCGTGAGTGAGGGATCGGGCGCGGCCGCGGCCGGCGTTCTCGAGGGCGATCTCGTGGTGTCCATCGCCGGCACTCCCGTGGAGTCCTTTTCTGACGTGGGCCCACTGGTGGTGGCCCGGGCCGGCGAGACGGTGGCGGTCGAGGTGGAGCGAAACGGCGAATCGCTCACCCTGAACGCCACGTTGGGGCGGCGCGAAGAAGACAGCAGCATGGGGTTCTTGGGTATCGGCAACGCCGACGTGCCTGCGGCCAAGGTGCGGGTGAACCCGATCGAAGGGGCTGTTCAGGCGGTGGAACTCACCGCCCTCGGGATGAAGGAAACCGCCACCAGCCTCGTCGGATTCTTTGCCCATGATCTCGGCGACTTCGGGCGCAGCGTGGCGCAGGGCAGTTCGGTCCAAGGCTCCGATGCGAACTCGGCGAACTCGGCGAACTCGGCGAACTCGGGGGATGCGGGCTCGTCCCGTGCGCCCCGGTCCGGCGACGAGAAGCGGCTGATGTCCTTGCCGGGGATCGCTCGTATCGGGGCTTCCCTGGTGGACGAGGGTCTGGGCGACTTCCTCGTGTTCTTCGCCCTTATCAACATCTCCCTCGGCGTCCTCAACCTGCTCCCGATGCTGCCGCTCGATGGTGGCCACGTGGTGATCGCCACCTACGAGCGGATTCGCTCCACCAAGGGCCGTCATTACATGGCCGATGTCTCCCGTCTCATCCCACTCACCTACGCCGTCATCATGTTCTTCCTCATCATCGGAATGTCGGCGATCTATCTCGACGTCCGAGATCCCATCGGACTGGGCTAGAAGACCGGTGGAAATCGGAGAGTCATCGTTCCCGCGCCGCCCGACCCGCCAGGTCATGGTGGGCAATGTTCCCGTGGGGGGCGGCGCACCCATCACGGTGCAGTCGATGACCATCACCAAGACGGCCGATGTCGAGGGCACGCTGCAACAGATCTACGCCCTCGCGGCCGCCGGCGCCGACATCGTGCGGTGCACCTGCAACGAGATCGCGGCGGCCGAGGGTCTCGCCCAGATCATTCCGCGTTCGCCGGTGCCCATCGTGGCCGATATCCACCACCAGTACCGGATGGCCCTGGCCGCCCTCGATGCCGGGGTGCAGTGTCTGCGCCTCAATCCCGGCAACATCCGCAAGCCAGAGCACATCAAACTGGTGGCGCAGGAGTGCAAGGACCGGGGCATTCCCATCCGGATCGGGGTGAACGGCGGCAGTCTCGACCCGAAGCTCTACGAGAAGTACGGCGGCCGGGTTACCCCCGAGGCCATGGTGGAATCGGCGCAACAGGAACTCGCCTACTTCGAGGAGGTGGGCTTCGACAACGTGAAGATTTCCGTGAAGGCATCGAGTGTGCCCCTGATGATCGAGGCCTATCGACAGTTGGCCGACGTCACCGATCACCCTTTGCATCTGGGGGTTACCGAGGCCGGTCCGCCGCCGGTCGGGCTCCTGAAGGGCACTGCCGGTCTCGCCACGCTGCTGGCCGAGGGCATCGGCGACACCATTCGCTACAGCCTCACCGCCGACCCGGTGGAGGAGGCCCGAGCCGGGCGCCAACTGCTCGAGGCGCTGGGGCTGCGGGAGCGCAAGAACGTGGACCTCATCGCCTGTCCCAGTTGTGGCCGGGCCGAAATCGATGTGATCCAGATCGCCCAGGACGCCATGGCCGCCTTCGGGGATCGGGAAATCCCCCTGCAGGTGGCAGTGATGGGATGTGTCGTGAATGGGCCCGGGGAGGCGCGCGACGCCGACATCGGCATCGCGGCGGGCAACAAGCGCGGTCATCTGTTCGTGAAGGGCCGCAACGTGGCGGTCGTGCCCGAGGACGAGATGGTCTCGGCGCTGGTCGAGTGGGCGGAGTTCATCCATGCTCATGGGGCCGAGGCCGCCATTGCCCGGGTGGATACCGCCAAGGCCGAGCGGGAGGCCGAACGGGACCGTGCTGTGCTGCTCGCCGAACAGGGTGATGATGCGAATCAGTCCGAGCAGCGGGTGGACCTGATCCGCAAGCGGGCCAGCCTCTAACCAAGCGGTCTGCCGCCGCCGCCTAGCATCCTCACTATGGCCAAGCAGCCCATCCTCACGCCCCAAGCCGACGACTTTCCCCGTTGGTACCAAGATGTCGTGGCCAAAGCAGAGTTGGCCGAGAACGGGCCTGCCCGCGGCACGATGGTCATTCGCCCTTACGGCTACTCCATCTGGGAGCGAATGCAGGCGGAGGAAGACATCCGGATCAAAGAGGCGGGCGCGGAGAACTGCGCCTTCCCCTTGTTCATCCCGCAGAGTTATCTCACTCGCGAGGCGGAGCACGTCGAGGGCTTCAGTCCTGAGTTGGCCATGGTCACCCACGCGGGGGGGAAAGAACTCGACGAGCCTCTCGTGGTGCGGCCCACCAGTGAAACCATCATCGGTGAGTACATGGGGAAGTGGATTCAGAGCTATCGCGATCTGCCGCTTCTCCTGAACCTGTGGAACAACGTGGTGCGGTGGGAGTTGCGACCGCGTTTGTTCCTCCGGACCACTGAGTTTCTTTGGCAAGAGGGCCACACCGCCCACGCCAGCGCCGAGGATTCCAACGCCTACGCCGAGCGCATCCTGCGCGACGTCTACACGGACTTCATGGTCAACGTGCTGGCGATCCCGGTACTCGCCGGGCGCAAGACGGCTGCGGAACGCTTCCCCGGCGCCATCAACACCCTGGCGTGCGAAGCGATGATGGGGGACGGCAAGGCACTACAGATGGGCACGAGCCACGATCTCGGCCAGAACTTCTCCAAGGTGTTCGACATCAGCTATCTCTCCGACCAGGGCTCTACCGAGTTGTGCTGGACAACCTCGTGGGGCACCTCCACCCGCATGGTGGGTGGGCTGATCATGGCCCACGGCGACGATCAGGGGCTCGTGGTGCCGCCCGCCCTCGCTCCCATCCAGGCAGTGGTGCTCTTGGTACGCGACGAAGATGGTGCCGGTGCCGCGGCGGCCAACCTCGCGGCCGCCCTCAAAGGGGCCGGGGTGAAGGTGCGACTAGACGCGCAGGTGGCCACCAGTTTCGGTCGGCGCGCCACCGATTGGGAACTGAAAGGGATACCCGTACGAGTCGAGGTGGGCCCGCGTGATTTGGCCGAGGGTCTTGTCACGCTGGTCCGACGCGACACGGGGGAGAAGTGGTCGGTGGCCGTCGCCGAGGTGGCGGGCCGGGTGCCGGATCTGTTGGTCCAAATCCAGGCCGACATACTGGCTCGGGCGACGGCGCATCGCGAGGAGCGCACCGTGAGCGCCACCACGCTGGAGGAAGCCATCGAGGGGGCCAAGGTGGGGTTCGCCCGGGTGCCCTGGGATCTGGTCAAAGACGGTGGTGAGGCGCGTCTGGCCCAAGAAGCCGTGACGGTGCGTTGCCTGCAAACCGAGGATGGGGGTCTCCCCACCAGCGAGGACGACGCCGACCTCATCGCCTACGTTGCCCGGTCGTATTAGGGCGGTCCTGGTCCCGGTAGCCGGCGGCTGAGGCTCAACCGATGGGTACGGTTGATCGCGACACTGGTAGCCTCAGCACGTTCTTTGGATCGTCCGTTGAGTTGAGCGGCGTGGGCTTCGGCCCGCGCCGTTGCTATGTCAGGGAGGAGGTGAGGGAGTGCCATGACTGTTATCGACCGGGTTGGCGTCATCGTGGTGCCCCTCGTCGAGGCCGCGGGCCTCGATCTCTACGACCTCGACCTCGCCAATGGTGTGCTTCAGGTGCTGGTGGACTGTCCCGGGGGCGCCGATATGGGCGCAGTGGCCCGGGTGG
>VFJN01000055.1 GCA_009886035.1 Actinomycetota bacterium | reverse complement strand
GGCATGGGGGCCGCCGCCGGGGTCTCACGGATCTTTGGCGGAGCCCGCATGGTGGTGATCGCCGCCGTGCTCGGCACCACTTACCTTGGCAACACATTCCAGGCCGCTAACAGCGTGTCCAACGTGCTCTTCGAACTTCTCGCCGCCGGGGCGTTGTCGGCCGTTCTCGTACCCACCTTCGTGGCCCTGTTGGCGCGCAACGCGCCCGGCCGGGCCGAGGAGGTGGCGGGCCGAATCTTGGGAGTGGCCCTCGTGGTCCTAGGCGTGGTGACCGCTCTGGGGGTCATCCTGGCGCCGTCGCTAGCCGCTCTTTTGACCACCGGCGTGGATGACCCTGCGGTGCGGACCGCCCAAGAGGAGCTCACCACATTCCTGCTGCGCTTCTTCGTTCCCCAGGTGCTTCTCTACGCAGTGGGCGCAGTGGCCACGGCGGTACTGCACGCTCATCGACGGTTCGTGCTGGCCGCCCTGGCGCCGGTGGGCAACACCATCGTCTTGGTGGTCACGATGATGGTGTTCCGTTCGATGGCTGGTCCGAACCCTGGCCTCGACCTCACGTCGAGTGAGCGCCTCACCCTCGCTCTCGGGGGCACGCTGGGGGTGGTGGCCTTTGTGGCCGCTCCCACCATTGGCCTGCGGGTCGCGGGCTTCCGGCTTCGCCCTCGCCTGCGTTCGGTCACCTCGGACACGGACGTGCGCCACCTCGGGCGTCTCTCGGGCTGGGCAGCGGTCCAGCACTCCGGAACCGGTCTGCTGCTGGCGGCCGCGTTGGTGGCGGCGGGCGGCGTGGCCGGCGGCGTGGTGGCCTACCAGTTGGCCTTCGTCGTGTTCCTCGCCCCGTACGGACTTCTCGCTCAGCCGATCCTCACCACCGCGTTGCCGCGCCTAGCCACGGCGGTCGCCAACCACGATGACGCCGGTTTTCGCACGGCCTTCCGATGGGCCTTTCACGCCATGGCGGTAGCCACGCTCCCCGCCGCTGCGTTACTCATCGCCCTGTCGGCGCCGGTGATGGGGGTGCTGGCCTTCGGGGCGGCCCAGGACCCTCCTGGGCCCCAACTGCTGGGTCAGGCGTGCCTCGGTCTCGCCGTGGGCATCCCGGTCTACGGTGCCTTCCTGCTCCTCACCCGGGCGGCGTACGCCCTCGGTGATAGTCGCACGCCCGCCCTGGCGGCGGTGGGCTCGGCGCTCGTCGGAGCGGGGGTGATGGTGGCGGCGTTCGGAATGACTCACGGCACCGCCCGCCTCGCCATGATCGGTGTGGGTCACTCCGTCGCCTACGCCATGGGGGCCCTCTGGCTCGGCCACCGATTGGCCCCTCGGGTCGGTCCGGTGCTGGTGGTGGGGCACCTTCGGCCGCTCCTGTTGTCATTGGCGATAGGGCTGGGGGCATGGGGGGCGATGACGGCGTGGAGTCCCGTCGGTCGTTGGTCCACCGTGGCTGCCCTGGCCGTGGTGGGGGGCGGGTCCGTGGCGATCTACCTGAGTGCACTGCAGCGGTGGGGAGTGGGTTCCCGCCCGTCAGTGGCCCCCGAGGAAAGGCTCGCATGAACCGGCGTCGGTGCGCGTCCCGGGGGTGGTGGCCGGTTCTGCTGACCCTGCTGCTCGGCGTGGCGACCGTCCCGTGGAACGCGGGGCTGTCGGGGGCGGCGCCCTCAGGGGAGCGCCCGCGCCTGTTGGTGCTGTCGCTCCCCACTCTTGGGTGGGCTGATCTCTACCAGGGAGCCACCCCCGCCCTGGACGCGCTCCTAAACGGCTCGGCAGTGGCGGCCATGTCGGTGCGCGATATCACCTCCGAAACCAACGCCAGTGATGGGTACGCGGCGGTGAGCGCCGGCAGCCGGGCG
>VFJN01000172.1 GCA_009886035.1 Actinomycetota bacterium | reverse complement strand
CGTCGCTGGACCCGCGCCACGAGCCGCCCTCGACGGGCACTGTTCCTCTCCTCACCCATCGGCCTCGGACACGCCCAACGGGACGTGGCGATCGCAAAACAGCTGCGAGTGCTCCAACCCGACCTGCAGATCGACTGGTTGGCCCAAGATCCCGTGACCCGGGTGCTCGCCCACGAAGGCGAGACGGTCCACCCCGCCAGCAGATCGCTGGTCAGCGAGTCCGCCCACATGGAGGACGAGTCGACCGAGCACGACCTGCACTGCTTCCAAGCGTGGCGGCGAATGGACGAGACCCTCGTGGCCAACTTCATGGTGCTGCATGACCTGCTCCAGGACGAGCCCTACGACCTCGTGATCGGCGACGAAGCCTGGGAGGCCGACCACTTCCTCCACGAGAACCCCGAGCTCAAACGAGCCGCGTTCGCCTGGCTGACCGACTTCGTCGGCTGGCTGCCCATGCCCGAAGGCGGTGAACACGAGGCCCGTCTGACGGCTGACTACAACCTTGAGATGATTGAGCAGGTCGATCGGTATCGGCGAGTGCGAGACCGGTCGATCTTCGTGGGCGACCCCGAGGACATCGTCCCCGACCGGTTCGGTCCTGACCTCCCGACGATCCGCAGCTGGACCGAGCAGAACTTCGACTTCGCCGGTTATGTCACCGGCTTCGACGCGATCGACGACGGAGCCCGCGAGCAGATCCGCGCCGAGCTCGGCTTCGGTCCCGACGACAAGGTGTGCGTCGTCACCGTGGGTGGCTCGGGGGTCGGCGCCCCACTGCTGCGCAAGGTGCTCGATGCCTTCCCGCTGGCGAAGCGGAAGATACCGGAGCTTCGCATGGTCGCCGTCGCCGGTCCCCGCATCGATCCCGCGTTCCTCCACGCCGACCACGACGGCCTCGAGGTCCGCGGCTTCGTGCCTCACCTCTACCGGCACTTGGCCGCCTGCGACCTGGCCGTCGTGCAGGGCGGTCTCACCACCACCATGGAGCTGACCGCCAATCGCCGACCCTTCCTGTATTTCCCGCTCGCCGGCCACTTCGAGCAGCGCTTCCACGTCCCCCACCGCCTGAGCCGCTACAACGCCGGGCGGCAGATGGAATACGCCACCACCGACGCCGACGACATCGCCGCTGCGATCGTCGAGGAGATCGGTCGGGTCGCCGACTACCTGCCGGTCAGCACCGATGGGGCAGCCCGGGCCGCCGCGCTGCTCGCCGAGCTCATCTGAGGGGGTACGGCCAACACCCGGGTCGCGGGCCCCGTTCGTGGTGTGCACCCTGCCCGCGTGCGGCACGAACGCAGCCGCAAATACCTGCGAAAGGCTGGCCCCAAGGAACGTCGCCAACTGGGGCAGGTGAACAGGCCTCGGCCGGCTGGCCCCGGACCCTCACCGGTACCAAGACGGCTGGCTCACCCCAAGCTCGAGCGCCGCCTTGTTCTGTGTCTGGCCTTGCGCACGGCGCGTCCGCCGAATCCACTCACCCAGCGGCGGCTCGTCCTAACCAGGACCGCTCTAGCCACTACTGTCAGTCATGTCAGCGCCTCCTAGCGGGGCTGGCCGACTTGGTACTGACCGAAGGACGAGCCGCACCGTGTCCGACCCGAACCTGCAGCCACTCTCCTACGACGAACGTCGCCGTCGGGGGTTCTGCACGTGTCCCCAGAAGATCGACGCCGGACCGACGCTGGAACCGTGCCTTGTCCACCCTGACGACGAAGAACCGCCAGAGACGGAGCGCATCGCTCGAGGGTTGCTCTTCTTCGACGACCGGCGAAACCGCTTCGTCACCTGGCCCGACGCCGTGGAGGGCATGCGCCAACGCCGCTACCTCGGGGTGATCAACGACGATATCGTGCAGTTCACCTGGCTCATGCTGATCCGGCTGCTCGAGTCGCTGCGTGATCCGCTGGGCGTACCGGCCCCCGAGATGAGCCCTGCGCTCATCGACGAGCTCATCGCCTGGAGCGAGACCACGCTGGCCGAGGACAACCGGCGATGGTTGCTCACCTTTGCCAGAGGTGGTGGATCGATGGCGTTGTGCAGCCTCTTCCGTGATGTCGCCCGAAGGGTCCTGGCATGAGCGACCACCAGTCGTCGTCCGCATCGGAGGCGCGCCGGGTGCACGTGGTCGGCGCCGGACCCGTCGGCCTGCTCATGACCGCCCTGCTCCAACAGGAACCCGGCTACGACATCCGCCTCTACGAGAAGCGGTCCGAGTACACGCGCGACCGCATGGTGCGGCTTGCGCCCTACCTCGTGGCCGACAGCATCGACGCGTACCGGTCCGATCCCCTCGACGGGGACAACGTCGAGGCGGTGTTCCAGCCTTGGGAGCTGCAGGAGGCGCTGGCGTTCCGACAGCAGATGTCGCCCGACCTCCGTGCGCTGCTCGTGGACCTCACTGGCGGGTTCTGCCCCCTCAACGACATCGAGCTCGCTCTCAGCGACCTCATCGGCCAGGGCGGGCCCAGCCCGGTGGAACGCATCACAGCCACGCTCGATGTCGACGCCATACAAGCCATGCTCGAACCCAGCGACATCCTGATCGACTGCACCGGCTGCAAGTCACTCCTGCGTGATCACCTCGTGCCCGAGTGGGAGCCGGCCTACGGCCAGGAGCGCAACACGAACAGCATCCGCATGGAGCACGCTGTGGTCGCCACGTTCCTGTTCAACAAGCGCTACGAGTGCAACGAGTACTGCAAGTACTACAAGAACCTGGACAACTCGCAATACAAGTTTGTGCCATCGGTCGAGCGGACCCTCAATGACGAAGGCGCCAGCCACGTCACCGGCATCATCCGTATCTCCGAGAGGGAGTACGACGCCATGCCGGCAACGTGCGAGGACGCCTGGCTACGCGAGCACATGCCGGCTGTGGCGCGCTCGATGGAGCGATTCATCGAGAAGGTCGAGGCCGAGACCGGCGGCGCGCTCGACGGCGACCCGCAAGTGATCCGCATCGTGCTCGATCTCTACCGCGCCTACAACGCCACCAATCGCAAGTGGCTACGAGGCCGACTGCCCGAGCATCCGTTCGCACGGTCGTCGGTGTTCCTGGTCGGCGACTCGGCGATCGGCTCGCCCTACTTCCAGTCGATCTCGCTCGGCTTCGAGTGCGCCATGTTCCTAGCGGGGCTGCTCACCCACACCGAGTACTCCGCCGACGAGGTGCTCGAGCACTACGAGCGGCTCGTGTACCAGCAGTGGCTACGGGTCTACATGCGCACCAAGCAGATCAAGCACAACAAGGACCTGTTCGAGACCCTCGACGACACCTTCGGCCTGCTGGAGAAGCTCCACATCTTCTGAGGGCGCTCAGTCGGTACGCGGCCCCTTGGGACCCTGTTCGGCCGCCAATGGTATGCATCCGACCGCATCACGGTTCGGCGGCGGGGAGCGTCCCACCGTCCCGGCGACGGGACGGGTCATGACCACCATCGATGAAGACCGCCATCACCTCCGCTCCCTCGGGTACGCCCAGGAACTGCACCGGGGCCTCGGCGCGGCCCCAGTCGTCCCAGACGTTCTCCGACAACTCCATCTCGTAGCTGAGGCTGTCGTACCATGATGCGTCCCGGATGATCGGGTTGCCTTGCTCGTCCACGGCAACCTGCGCCCGGCATGGAACCGGGCTGGGCAACGCTCTCGCCGATTCAACCTCGTCGCGCCGCAAGCGTCGGTCAGTCCTCCAGCTCTTTGGCGAGGCGGTCGTAGTCGGGCATGACGCTGAGCACGGCGCGGGCGGCGGACCCGTGCCGTTTGCCAGATCTTAAGCCTGGACAAGGTCGTTATATAACACTACTGTTATCGGATGTCATGGTCCGTGGAGTTCCATCCTTCGTGTGAGGCGTGGGCTGGCGGGCTGGGTCAAGGTGATGCAGAAGCGTTGCTCGCTGCGATCAGAGTGCTGCGTGATCAAGG
>VFJN01000187.1 GCA_009886035.1 Actinomycetota bacterium | reverse complement strand
CGACACCAACTCTGATCCGAGTGCCGAGGCCCGCTTCAAGGAAGTGGCCCTCGCCTATGAGGTGCTGTCGGACCCCCAGAAGCGTCAGCACTACGACCGGTACGGTCCCGACGGCGGACCCGGCGGGGGGTCCGGTGGTGGTGGTGTGAACGACATCTTTGATGCGTTCTTCGGGGGGAATAGTCCCTTTGGCGGGAGCGGTCGCGCTCGCGGTCCGAGCGGTCCGCCCCGGGGTACCGACCTCGAGGTGGTGGCCGAACTCACCTTCATCGAAGCGGTGTTCGGCGCCCAGCACCCGGTGGATGTGCGTACGGCCATCGCCTGTGAGCCGTGCGGGGCTAGCGGCACCAAGCCGGGGACTTCACCGATCACCTGTCTCGAGTGCGCCGGAGTGGGGCAGGTGCAGCGGGTGCGGCAAAGTTTCCTCGGTCAGATGGTCACCAACTCGGTGTGTCCTCGATGCAGTGGGCAGGGTCAGGTGATCAGTGACCCCTGCGGCGCGTGCCACGGCGAGGGCCGCACCATCGAGGAGCGCACCTACACGGTGGACATTCCCGCCGGGGTGGATACCGGCAGCACCCTGCGACTCAGCGGCAAGGGAGCGGTGGGTCAGCGCGGCGGTCGGGCCGGTGATCTTTATGTGCATGTGCGGGCCGCCCCTCACGACCGTTTCCGCCGGGACGGCTTCGATCTCCACGCCGAACTCCCTATCAGCTTCACGCAGGCGGCCCTCGGCGTTCATATCGAGTTCGCCACTCTTGATGGCACCGAGGATCTCGTGGTGCCTCGGGGCACCCCCAACGGACGCGAGTTTCGCCTGCGCGGACGCGGCGTCCCGCACCTCGATCGTCGACAACGCGGCGATCTCATCGTGAAGACGAGTGTGGCTGTCCCCACCGACCTCACCCCCGAGCAGGAGGATTTGCTGCGCGCCTATGCCGACGAACGGGGCGACGAGGTGGCGACCGCCGACGCGGGCTTGCTGTCGCGTATTCGTTCCGCTTTTCGGTGACTCTCGCCATCGGCCACCCCGCCGATCACCCCGGGCCGATGGCTTTCGTGGACGACCTCCACCGGCCGGCGCTCTCTGATGAAGATCTCCATCACCTCCAACGCGTGCTGCGCCAGCGGGCCGGCGATCCACTGACCGTGGCCGATGGCGGCGGTCAGTGGCGCACGGCGCGGCTGGATCCGGCGGCGGCGGGGGCACTGACCGAGTTCGGTCCGATGTGTGAACTGCCGCCGGCCACCCCGGCGCTGGCGGTGGGGTTTGCGTTGGTGAAGGGCGACAAACCCGAACTGATCGTGCAGAAACTTACCGAGTTGGGAATCGACCGGATCGTGCCTTTCCGCGCCGAACGTTCGGTGGTGCGTTGGGATGGGGCCAAAGCCGCCAAGGCGGTGGCCCGACTGCGGTTGGTCGCCCGAGCGGCCGCCCGGCAATGTCACCGGCCCCGCCTTCCGGAGATTTCAGAAGTGGTCGAGGTGGCGGAACTGGTGGCGGCGGGGGCCACCATGGCCGAACGGGGCGGGGCTCCCATGAGCCTGCAGGTGCCTTTTGTGCTGGTGGGCCCCGAGGGTGGATGGTCCCCGTCGGAGAGCGCGCTGGCGGGGGATCGAGTGGGCCTGGGCGCTCATGTATTGCGGGCGGAGACGGCTGCCTGGACCGCCGCGGTGCTCCTGGCGTCGTTGCGGGACGGGAGCATCGCCCAAGTCCACGGGTTGTAACAAAAAAAACACGCTAAGTGTTGGCCTTTTGCCCTCAGGGGGGCTAACATCACCGCCGGTAAGAGCATCGTCCCACGCCGACGCTCTGAGTGGTAATCTTGTGGGGTGGCGGTTATTCCGTAAGAGTGTTTAGGGGGAGGTATGAGCCGGTGAACGAGGCACACAGCGAGAGTCCAGGCAGTACGGCGTACGCCAAACTCGTGGGGGAGCGTCTGCGCAGCATCCGGCGGCAGAAGCACTTGTCGCTCCAGGAAGTGGATTCAGGATCTGATCAGGAATTCAAGGCATCGGTGCTCGGGGCCTATGAGCGCGGTGAGCGGGCCATTTCGGTGCCCCGGCTGCAGAGGCTGGCGCGCTTCTACCATGTGCCAGTAGATCAGTTGCTCCCCGGCGATTCCGGCCCCGACTTCGGTAGCCGACCCGGCGATGCCCCTGGCTTTATCGATCTCTCCTCCGATGCGATGCCACCGGAGGAACGTGCCGTGAAGATTGATCTTGGTGCCATCGCGCGCATCGATGGCGCCGACGGTGCGATGCTTATTCGATTCCTCAGGATGATCCAGGTGCAGCGAGGCGATTACAACGGCCGGGTCCTCACGGTGCGCCGCGATGATCTTCGGGCCATCGCCTGCATCCTCGATGTGATCCCCGATGCCGTGGTCTCTCGCCTCGACGGCCTCGGCGTGGTCTTCAATCCTGTGTCGGTCTGAACCGGTTATTGGTCATGATGGGGCGGTGACGCCCGTCCCTCCGGGGGCGTTCGGTGTGTACCTGCACATTCCGTTTTGCGCGGCGCGCTGCGACTACTGCTCGTTCGCCACCTGGACCGACCGGCACCATCTCACCGAGGCCTACCTCGCTGCCTGTCGCGGCGACGCCGACCAACTGGTGGCGGCGGGTATGCCGGCGGCCACATCTATCTTTGTCGGCGGCGGTACACCGTCGATGGTTCCCGCCGCCGACCTGGTAGCCGTGCTCGACCGGGTGCCGCGGACCGTGGACGCGGAGGTGACCGTGGAGTGCAATCCCGACACGGTGACCGCCGAATTGCTCGACACCTACCGGGCGGGTGGGGTGAACCGACTGTCGTTCGGTGTCCAAT
>VFJN01000108.1 GCA_009886035.1 Actinomycetota bacterium | reverse complement strand
TTCCGGATCGATGTCGTGCATTGCATCGGGCGCCACCCCGCCTTCCCCGACGACATCCCGCCGTGGTCGGAACTGCCGCACTGCGTCTCCAACGAGCACACCAGCACCCACGAGCACATCCGAGGGCTGCGGCGGCTGGTCGACAGCTACCCCGGCGATCGGGTGATCGTCGGCGAGACGGCGCTGCCCGGCACCCGCTGGGTGGCCCCGTACTACGGCGACGGCGATGAGCTGCACCTGGCTTTCAACTTCGCTACCCTTCACGCCCCGTGGGACGCAGCCGCCTGGCGGCATCGAATCGAGCGCATCGAAGAACTACTCGACCCCCGCGGGGCTTGGCCCACCTGGGTGCTGTCCAACCACGACGTGCCCCGCCATCGCACCCGCTACGACGGCGATGAGAGCCGCGCTCGGGCGGCGGCGGTCGGCCTGTTGACCCAGCGCGGCACTCCGTTTCTCTACGCCGGGGAGGAACTGGGGTTGGAGGATGCCATCGTGGCACCGGGCCAAGTACGTGACCCGGGCGGGCGCGACGGCTGCCGAGCCCCGATCCCCTGGACCACCGCCGAGCACCACGGCTGGGGACCCACTCCGTGGCTGCCCTTTCCCCCTGATGCCGCCGCTCGTTCGGCCCAGGCGCAACGGGCCGATCCCGCCTCAGTGCTTCACCTCTACCATCGCCTTCTGGCGGCCCGCTCGGCTTCGCCGGCCCTCCAGATTGGGCATCAGGACCTCATCGACACCCCGGCGGGCACGCTGGGTTGGCGGCGCCACACCCCCGGCGACGAGCGCACCGTCCTCATGAACATGAGCGACGGGCCGATCCGCGTGGACCACCCCGGCATCGTGGAGGTCTCCAGTCATGGCCGGGGCGAGGGCCAACCCTTCCAGGGCACCCTGGACCCCGATCACGCCGTGATCCTCCGCCCCTAGACGAGGGAAACGAATCGGTTACTCGACGAAAGGGATTCCGGACCTCGTCTCGAGCACGAGCCGGCCCTGGCCATCGACCGCCAGCGATGCTTCGCCCGCCGCCAGCGCCCGGATGGGTTCCCCCACGGCGTCGTGTCGCCATCCGGTAGCCAACCGACCACCGTCGCCCATGAGCAGCGTTTCGATATCCGACCGCGTGGCCAGGATGGCCGGATCGATCTCGAGATCACGGGCCCGTTGGGCAGCCCACGCACTCACCAGCGACGCCGTGGCCCGCCGGGAGCGGTCCACGCCCTCCACCGGGGGCACGAGTACGGCGGCGAGATCCAACGACCGACCCTCTGCCACCACGCTAAGCAACTCCTCGCCCGCGTTGCCCTTGCGCTTGCCATCCTCCAACCCCCGCACTCGACGCAGATCATCGGGCGACTCGGGGGGACGCTGGGCCATCGACACCAGCGCCAAATCGGCCAGCAAGAAGCGCACCGGCCGGTCGACGTCGGCCGCCCGCCGCTCCCGCCATGCCGCCAGCACCTGAGCCACCGCCGCCGCCCGTCCCCGTAGCGACCGAGCCTCTTTGATCCTCCACCAGGCCCGATCGGGTTCCTGGCCGCTGGTGGGCCGCACGCGATGCAGCTCACACTCGTCCTCGGCCCACTGCAGACGGCCCCGCTCCACCAACTTCGCCACGATGCGGTGATGGAGTTCGTGCAGGTGGGCCACGTCTGACGCCGCGTAGGTGATGGCCTCCGCCGCCAACGGACGGACCAGCCAGTCGGTGAGCCGATCGGCCTTGGGCAACTTCACGCCCAATTCTCCCTGCACTAGGCCGCCGAGACCCACGCTGCCGTACCCCACGAAGCCGGCCGCCACCTGAGTGTCGAACAGCCGGGAGGGCAGGGTGCCGCAAACTCGCACGAGAATTTCCAGATCCTGACTAGCCGCGTGCATCACACACAGGCCCGGGCCGGCCAGCACCCGCGCCAGCGGGGCAATGTCCACCGCGAGGGGATCGACGACGGCAATCCCGTCCGGCCAGGACAACTGCAGCAGGGCCAGTCGGGCGTGATACGTGCGCTCGCGGTGAAACTCGGTATCGAGCCCGTACACCTCCGCCGCCGCCAGCGTGTCGACGAGGGCGGCGAAGGCATCGGGGGTATCGATCCAGACGTAGTCGACGGAGGAGTGGTCACTCACCCGGGACTGGTTTCGTCGCCGCTGAGGGTGGGCAGGCCCGCATCAATCCAGCCCAGGGTTCCTCCGGCCACATTGACCGCATCGATTCCCTGCGCCCGGTAGTGCTCCACCGCCTTGGCGCTGCGGCCTCCTCGGGCGCAGATCACATACACCGTGCCCTCGGTGGGTACCTCCGACATCCGTTCCCCCACCAAGGCGAGGGGGATGTGCAGCGCCCCGGGGACCCGGGCCTCGGCGTATTCGTCGTCCTCTCGCACATCGATGAGCGGCGCGCCCAGGTTTCGCTGCTTGGCCAACTCGGTCACATCAATCTCCGGAACGTCCATCTCCCTCACGCTACCTTCCCCTCGGGGGATTCTCGGGAGGTCGGCGGGCGTGTCGGCATCGGCCAGCGCGGCGGGGGGTATCCCGTGAAGGTCGATGGACGACACATCTTCCGCCGCCCTTTTCACTGATCCCACTCCCCGGGCTCGGGCTTTCACCAAGACGGGCAGCGCCTCAACGCGCCAGGCGGCGTGGGTCCACTGGCGATGGCCGGCCACCATCGGTACCGCCAGTACCACACCCGTCGCGCTCGCTTCGAGGGCGGCCACCGTGGCCGCCATGGCCATCGGATCGGGGTGGGATAGATCGCACGACACCACCAACACCACCGGTGCCACCGCCACCCGTAGCGCGGTCAGCGTGGCGGCAAAGGGCCCCGCGCCCGCGTCATCGTCGGGCACCACCACGAGACCGTGGCTCCCCAACCCCGCTGCGTCACCGCCCACCGCGTAGACCTCTTGGGCCCCCGCCGCCCACAATGCGTCGGCTACCCGGGCGGCCATCGTCACCCCATCGATGACGAGCAGAGCTTTGTCTCGACCCATGCGGCGGCTGGCTCCGCCGCAGAGCACCGCCCCCGAAAACGCCACGCGCCGACTACTCCGCCGGAGGCCACGTGGGGTCGAGTTGCCGGAGGAAATGGGCGCATCGCTCCGCCTCGTCGGTCTCACCGATTTCCGAGGCGGTGCGCTGTAGGCCGGCGAGGGCCCGCAGAAATCCACGATTCGACTCGTGCTCCCAACGGACGTATCCACTGCCGCGCCAGCCGTTGGCCCGCAGTCGATCGAGACCCCGGTGATACCCCACTCGGTAGGCGGCGTACGCCTCGATCACATCCCGTCCGGCATCGCCGAGGCGAGCCCACCCGTCCAGAAAGCGTGGCCATTGCGCCACCGCCGACGCGATAGCGGCGCGACGATGGGGCTCATCAAGCGCCAGCGCATCGGACAGGGCCCGGAGGCGCTCCTCGGGTTCGGTGTCCAGCACCGTCTCAGGGGGACCCGATGGGGTAAGGGTGACTTCAGCCATGGGGCGCACCCTACCGATCGGTCGGGCCAACACCCTGATCACTGCTCGCTGCCCCCCGGGGGCGATCGTCGCTCGGCAACGGGCCGTTGTCATCCACAATGCCATCGAGAAAGGCGTCGGTGGCGGCGTAGGAACGGGCCATCATGTTCTCGCTGTGGGTGAAATCGTTGAAGCGCAACGTCTCGGTCGTGCCCGTAGGAAGCACGATCGCCTCCACCTCCGCCGGCAGGTGCTCAAGGTCGCGTTTGAAGCGATGGTGACGGGCCACCCAGTAGGCCTGCACCGCAACGTCGAAGGGTCGTTTCGGTTCGGGACGTGGCCGGTCGATGGTGCCGCAATGCAGCACGTAGATGGTGCGGGCCCCCAGTTCCACCGCCCGGCTGATCGGCACGTCGTTCACGATGGCGCCATCGAGGTAGCGAACGCCGTCGATCACCACCGATGGCAACACGGCGGGCATAGCCGCCGAGGCCAACAGAGGGTTTACAAGGGGGCCCCTGGAAAACCACGCTTCCCGTACCCCGGCCACGTCGGTGGCGACACACTGGAAGCGAAGCGCCAACTCCTCGAAGGTGTCGTGCCGCAGGATCCCTTCGAGCATGCCCCGTAGTCCATCGTTGCTGTCGATGGATTCGCCTCGTCGGGCGAGGGCAATGGCATGGGGCAGCCAACCCGACGGCACGAACCCGGCGGTATCGAGTCCTCGCCAAATCTCCTCCAGGCGTTCCACTCCCTGGAGCGTCGGATCCTGGGCGTACACCGCGCCGTTGATGGCGCCGATGGAGCAACCGAGCACCAACTCCGGGTGGATGTCGTGCTCCACCAGGGCTCGCAACATCCCCACCTGTACGGCGCCCTGATTGCCGCCCCCCGACAGCACCATGGCCACCGGTCCGCTCCGGCGGTGGAGAAGATCACGCAACTTGCCCATGCGTTCGCCACGGTACCCTCCCCCCAATGTCCCCGGAGGCGATTCCCCGCTTACTGAACGACTATCTCCCGGCCGTCGAAATCAGCGCGATGCTCATAGTGGCCACGGTCATCTTCCGCTTGGTCGCCAAAACGGTCATTCGGTTCATCTTGCTGGCGGTGCTGGCGGCGGTAGCCGTGTTCCTCTACCTCAACCAAGCCCCCTTGCGGACCTGTGCTCGCACCTGTGCCTGCGAATTGGCCGACACCGAAATCACGGTGCCCGCTTGCGCCACCGACGAGGGCTAGCCCGGCGGCTCGATAAGCGCGACGGCTCGCCGAGTCAGGCCCGCCAGCGCCCCCGGATGCGTGAGGGTCACACCATGACCAGCACCCTCCACCGTGTGAAGTTCGCCCTTCGGAGCGCGCTCGGCGAGGCGGCGGGCCGCCGCCTGGTGGTGGGGGGCCGACCGGGTGCCGTGGGCCGCCACTACCGGGATGACCAAAGCCTCCGCCTCGTAGGGAGCCGGGCTCGGAGCCCGCACCGCCCGCAACTCCGCCACGAGCGCCGGACCCTCCGCTCGTCGTTGCTCGCGAGTCCCCACCGGGAGGGCCTCCCAGCGTTCGTCACCGATCATCCGCCGCATGAATCGCTCGGCCGCATCAGCCGGATCCACCTCGGTGCTCATGGCGGCGCCGCCGGCGGTCACCGCCGGCCAGGATGCATCCCAGGGCATCGGCGCCTCATAAGCAACCACCGCCAGAGCCAAGGAGGGCTGGCGTTGCGCGAACGCCAGCGCCACGACCCCACCCAGACTGTGACCAACCAGCACCGAGGGCCTCTCCCCTACGATTTCCGCCAAATCAGCCACCTGATCGTCGAAACGATCGCTGGGTCCCACTGCTAATGACCGGCCGTAGCCGCGGCGGTCGTAGCGCACCACGTGGAACTCGGCCAGCAGACGGCCCGTACGGGCGAAGGCGGCCGAGCGGTCCAAAGATCCGTGGACGCACACCACGCGCCACGCGCCCGGCGCTGCCTCATGCTCAGTGACGAAGAGGTGCCCCACGGCGCCACACGCTAGAACCCTGACGCTATGGAGTTGCTCCTCATCCGCCACGGACTGCCTCTACGGGTTGACGAAGGCGACACCACCGGCCCCGCCGACCCGGCGTTATCCGACGTCGGCCTGCGCCAGGCCGGCGATCTCGCCGCCTGGCTGGCCCCGGAGCGGATCGACGCCATCTGGTGCAGTCCGATGCGCCGAGCGAGGGAAACCGCCGCCCCGCTGGCGGCGGGCCTCTCGCTCCCCATCACCGTTGACGATCACCTCGCCGAGTTCGACCGAGACGCCAGCAGTTACATACCGATCGAGGAACTCAAGGCGGCCAACGACCCTCGCTGGTACGAACTTCCCGAGCGGCCCGAGCACTTCCGGGATGAAGTGGTGGGGGCGATGGAACGAATCGTGGGAGCCCACGGCGGCCAACGGGTGGCGGTGGTCTGCCACGGCGGCGTGATCAACGCCTACGCCGGACACGTACTCCACATTGACGAGCCCCTCTTCTTCCTCCCGGACTACACCAGCGTCAGCCGCGTGCTGGCGGCGAGCACCGGCGAGCGGAGCATCGGCTCACTCAACGAAACACCCCACCGCCGATCCCTCTAGCGGCGCCGCGATCGTCCCGTTAGTTGCGCGGCACCTGCGACCACGGCAGCACCTTGTCGGTGCGCACATCGCCGGGGAGGCCGAGTACTCGCTCACCCATGATGTTCTTGGTGATCTCGGTAGTACCGCCCTCAATTGAGTTGGCGCGGGTACGAAGGAACGCCTGCTGCGGACTTCCCCAGCGCATGGCGTGCGTGGCCCGCTCCATCGGATAGCCCTCCGGCTTGAGCATCGCCTCCGCCCCCATGATGCCCATCATGAACGCCGTGATGTCCTTATTCAGTTCGGCCGACAGCGCCTTGCCGATCGCCCCCTCGGGGCCGGGATCACCCATGGCGCGTTTCTCGCTGGCCCGGATGTTGGTGAGGCGCAGCACCTCGGCGCGGGCCCACAAGCGCATGAGCGGATCGCGCTTCACCGGATCGGCACCATGAACCTCGAAGAGGCGCACGGCCTCGCCGATGAACCCCGCCCCTTTCGCTGGGATACCACCACCGATAGCCACTCGTTCGTTCATCAAGGTGGTGAGCGTGGCGCCCCACCCTTCCCCCACATCACTCAAGCGCTCGGCATCGGGAATCCGCGCGTCGGTGAAGTAGACCTCATTGAACTCGGCCTCACCGGTGAGTTGAAAGAGAGGGCGAACCTCCACACCAGGACCGTGCATGTCCACCACGAAATAGGTCATGCCCTTATGTTTGGGCGCATCGGGGTCGGTGCGGGCCACCAACATCCCCCACCGGGCCAGGTGCGCCAGGGTCGTCCACACTTTCTGCCCGTTGACGATCCACTCGTCACCGTCGCGCACGGCCTTGGTGGCGAGGCTCGCTACGTCTGAACCGGCGCCCGGCTCCGAGAACAGCTGACACCAGATCTCCTCCCCCGTGAAGAGCGGACGGAGGTAGCGGTCCTTCTGCGCCGCCGATCCGTGGGTAACGATGGTGGGGGCGCCCATTCCGTGCCCGATCACGTTCCGGTAGGCGGCGATCGGCGCTCCGGCGGCCAGCAGGGTCTCGTTGATCGTGCGTTGCAGGCCCGGCGACAGGCCCAAACCCCCCTGACCTACCGGGAAGTGCACCCAACCCAGACCAAGATCGAACTGCCGACCGAGGAAGGCAACCACATTGGTGTGATCGGGAGGGAACTCCGCCAGCAAGCCTTCACACAGGGCGAGCACGGTGGCTTCGTCGGTTCCAGGCGCGGAAACATCAAACGTGGTCATGACCCGACCTTACTTGACCGCACGGTCAAGATTCCCGTGCCGGTCAGTTGAGGCGGGCCCGCAGGCGGGCGGCGGCCCGGTGGTCGCGCTCGTCCCTGGAGCCGTCGAGGACGGCCGCCCCTTCGTCGAACCGCCCCGACGCGCCCAGCAATACCCCCAACTCTCGCCGCTGTCGATCAGTGGCAGAAGGGAGGTAGAGCGCGAGTTGCAGCGACCAACACAGGCCGTGCCGATTCCCCGAACGACGGTACGCCTCCGCCAGATTCCCCAGCACGCGCTCCACCATCAACGCCGGCGTCGCGGTACCAAGAAGATCCACCGACCACGGCACCCCCGGTTGAACCTGGTGGAAAAGGTCGCGGCAGCCAGCCGTGTCCAGTTCACGTCCGCCGTTGAAGACATCGATGTAGCGGTCAACGTCGCGGGGCCGCCGCAGGAGAAAGTGCCCGGGCATCGCCACTCCTTCCAGGACCACCCCACAGCGCCGGCCGACTTCCATGGCCACCGCCGCCAACGTGATCGGAATCCCCATCCGACGTTCCACCACCGCCGGCAGCATCGAGTTCTGCGGGTCGTAGTAGGTAACCCGATCCCCGGTGAAGCCAACTTCATCGAAGAGCCGGGCCCGCAGGCCCGTCAACGAACCCTCGGTGATACCAGCGGCCAGCCGGTCGAGGCGCTCCCGTTCCGCGGGTCGATCCAACCCCGGGGTGGCATGGGCGGCGATGAGCAACAGGGCATCGTCGAGAGGCAGCGGCTCGTTTGTTCGGGCCATGAGGGCCGCGAACTCGGCGGTCGGCGAATCGGCCACCGGGTCAGGTTACCGGCGATAAGTTCCCCGTATGCGTTTTCCTGGAACCTTCGCCGCCACTCACCCCGAAAAGCCGGCCGTCATCATGGCCAGCACAGGCGAGATCATCACCTACGCCCAGGTCGATGCGGAGGCCAACCGCCTCTCGCGCGTACTGCGATCGGCGGGCCTACAACCGGGCGACCACGTTGCGCTCTGCCTGGAGAATCACCCCCACTTCCTCAGCGTGATGTGGGGCTGTCACTACGCCGGCCTCTATTACACCGCCATGAGCTCGCGCCTCACCACCGAGGAGATGGCGTACATCATCCAGGACTGCGGGGCGCAGGGATTCATCACCTCCCGGTACAAAGCCGAACAAGCCAACGAACTGGAGGCGTTGATGCCCTCGGTAAAACTCCGCTTGATGCTCGATGGCACCGCCCCGGGCTACGAATCCTACGAGGCCGCCATTGCCACCCATTCCGCCGACCCGTTGGACGAAGATCGGGTCGAGGGCCAGGACATGCTCTACAGCTCCGGCACCACTGGTCGGCCCAAAGGGGTGAAGGTGGCCTTGCCGGGTGCCCCACTAGGCGAGGGCAACGACAGCGTCACCGGGTTGGCCGAAGGATTGTTCGGATCCAACGAGTCGACCGTGTATCTCTCACCCGCTCCGCTCTATCACTCCGCCCCCCTGCGGTTCTGC
>VFJN01000129.1 GCA_009886035.1 Actinomycetota bacterium | reverse complement strand
GTGCTCGTTGGAGACGCAGTGCGGCAGTTCCGACCACGGCGGGATGTCGTCGGGGAAGGCGGGGTGGCGCCCGATGCAATGCACGACATCGATCCGGAAGCCGTCGACGCCCCGGTCGAGCCAGAATCGCATCACGTCGTGCATGGCCTCCACCACGGCGGGATTGGCCCAGTTCAGGTCGGGTTGTTCCGGCAGGAACTGGTGGAGGTACCACTGCTCGGTGGGTTCGTCCCAGCTCCAGGCGGCGCCGTCGGCGATGAAGGCACCGCGCCAGTTGTTGGGCGGTACCGTCGGGCCCCCGCCGTCATGCCAGACGTACCAGTCTCGTTTCGGGTCCGTACGACTGCGTCGGGCCGCCTGAAACCAGGGGTGGTCGATCGAGGTGTGGTTGGGCACGAGATCGACCAGCACCCGCAGGCCCAGAGCATGGGCGTCGGCCAGGAGGTGGTCGAAGGCGGCTAGGTCGCCAAAGAGTGGGTCGACATCGCAGAAGTCGGCCACGTCGTAGCCGTAGTCGTGCATCGGAGAGCGGTAAAAGGGCGATAACCAAAGGGCGTCGACCCCCAGCCAGGCCACGTCGGGGAGGCGGGCGCGAATCCCTTCCAGGTCGCCCACGCCATCGCCGTTGGCATCGGCGAAGGACCGGGGGTACACCTGATACACCACGCTGGAGCGCCACCAGGGGTCGCGGGGGGAATCGGCCACCAGGCTGATCCTAGAGGGTGATTTTTGAGGTGGGCGATCCCGGTGGCCTCGCGCTAGGGTAAGACCTCCTCACCCCTGCGAGTCTGGGAGCCGTCCGTGAAAAAAGGACGCCATCGTCGCTTCGAAGAAGCCCGTAAGCTCAAACAGTCGGGTCCGGATTTCCTGTTCAGCAATGAGTCGGGGCGTTCGGAGACCAGCGACAACGACAACGACAACGATGCTGACGACGACGACTACGCCGCGCTGGCGCGCAAGTACGGCGCCCTCGACGACGACCCGGAACTAGCCGATCCCCAGTAGGTCCCCCGCCCTCAACGCTTTCGCAGGGCAGGGTGAGGCAGGTACTGCTCGGTTCGCCGGGTCGAGACATGCTCGACGAACATGTCGTAGGCCCTTTGACCGACGGTTTCCACGATCTCGTCGCGCATCGTCTCATAGACCGGCTCATGGTCGATGAAGGCTTCAGGATCTTCGGTGCACCACCAGTGAAACTCCGCCCCGCCGTCGCCCCAGTCGCGGCGCTTCCACTCCCGCAACGTCGAGGTGACGTGGCCATCGTCTTCGGTCTGGTCGTCGAGGCGAAGCGGTAGTTGCCAGCACACGGTGGGCTTCCAATCGAGGGGCCGTTCGCCCGCCGCCAGGGCGGCGGTATGGAGCGCGCATCCGATGCCTCCCTCGAAGCCCGGACGGTTGAGGAAGATGCAGGCGCCATCCACTAGGCGGGTGGTGATGTCACCGGCCTTGCTCGTCTTGGTGGTGCCCCGCTGGTGGCCCTGGCGATGGAACTGCCAGACCTCCGGGGTGAGGCGATCGACGTAGCTGAGCATGTTCGCCTCATCGGCTTCGTCGACGAAGTGGGCGCCGTAGCTACAGCAGCCCTGGTCCAACTCCGGGGCGGCTTCGGTGAGCACCCCCTGGCAGCCGTCACCAAAGACACATCGCCAACCACTGGTGAGGAAGGTGATGTCGAACACCCAGGTGCGATCGAGGTCGGGGTCTTCGAAACTCACCAATTCGTGGATGTCGTCGGGCATGGTCACTCCTCGTCGGGGACTCCGAAGGTTACTGCCCTACGCTAGGGGGGATGGCCGGTGAGTTCGATGACATCCGTGAACGCCTGGAAGCGATCTCTGAGGAGTTGGCGGACCTGTCGATCCAACGGCTGAAAGAGAGTATCGATGCGGGCGGCCACGAACTTCCCGTGGACGAGAAACGCATGGCCCGGGCTCGTCGGGCGGTGGAGAAGGCGGTGGGCATCCTCCAGGAACCCGACCGCCACCACGATCTCGACTAGTCCGCCCGCCTGTTCGCTCCACTGGTCCAGGCCGAGGTTGGCCCGAGATCGTCATGGCGGCAAGCCATGGACGAGGGAGCGGTGGGTGCTAGGGAGCGTCGGCCCGTGCGGGACGGCCGTACAAGGTGGTGCGCTGCTCGAGGTGCCGACCGAGCGGTTCCACCCAGCCGCGAAAGCCGTCCTCATCCATCATGGTGCCGTGGCTGGCGCCCGCCGCCCGCGAAATGTTTTCGTCCATCAGCGTGCCACCGAGATCATTGCCGCCCGCCTGCAGGATTTGGGCGGCCCCGCCATGACCCATCTTCACCCACGACACCTGGATGTTGTCGATCCACCCGTGATAGGCGATGCGCCCCACCGCGTGCATGAGGAGAGCCTCACGGAAGGTGGGGCCTCGCCGGGCGCGGCGCTGCAGGTAGATAGGCGCCGCCATGTGCACGAAGGGCAGGGGGACGAACTCGGTGAAGCCGCCGGTTTCCTTCTGGAGGGCCCGGGTGCGCATGAGGTGGCGGGCCCAGGAGCGAGGTTGCTCAACGGCGCCGAACATGATGGTGACATTCGAGCGAAGACCGAGCTGATGGGCGGTGCGGTGGGCTTCGAGCCATTCTTCGGTCGTGATCTTGTCGGGGCAGAGCAGTTCACGAACGGGGTCGTCGAGGATTTCGGCGGCCGTCCCCGGGAGGGTCTTGAGACCCACCGCCATGAGGCGTTTGAGATAGTCGGCGAGGGGCTCTCCGAGGCGCTTGGCCCCCTCGGTTACCTCCAGCGCGGTGAAGCCGTGGATGTGGATGTGGGGGGCAACGTCGTGGACCGCTCGGGCCACATCGATGTAATAGTCGCCGTCGAAATCGGGATGGATGCCACCCTGCAGGCACACCTCGGTGGCACCGGCGGCCACCCCTTCGAGCACGCGGGCCTGGATGTCTTCAAGGGTGAGGAGGTAGGGCTTTCCTCGCAGGTTAAGGGAGAGCGGGCCTTTGGAGAAGCCACAGAAACGGCACTTGAAGGTGCAGACATTCGTGTAGTTGATGTTCCGATTGCGCACGTAGGTGACCACATCACCCACCACGGATCGACGCAGATCGTCGGCCACTTCCGCCACCGCGGCCACCTCGCGGCCTCGAGCGGAGAACAGCGTGGTGATCTCATCCTCGCCCACCTCTTGGCCCAGGAGGACCCCGTCGAGAATCTCACCGATCGGGCCCCGCCAGCCGCGCTCAGCGGGGGCCGGCACGAGATGCACCGGCTCCACCGCGGCCCCGGAGTACCAAGCGGTGTTGCGGCGACCAATCTGCACGACCTCGGCCCCGGTGCCGGCCTCCACGGCTGCTTTGATCTGTTCGGGAAACACCGCCCCGGGGTCGTCGCGGCCCAGACCTTCGGCGTCGCTTCGATCGAGCACGCCGAAACGGGTCTCCGGGCTGAGCCACCGCTCCGGGTCGAGCGCAAAGGTCGGATAGACGGTGAGCCGGGGGGCGAGCGTGAAGCCGGCCTCTTCGGTGACCTCACGCAGTCGATCAAGGCCCGGCCAGGGGCGCTCGGGATTCACGTGGTCGGCGGTGACGGGAGAGACGCCGCCCCAGTCGTCGATTCCCGCCGCCAGCAGGGGGGCAAAATCGTCGGACAGGTTGGGGGGGGCTTGCAGATGGATGTCGGGCGGGAGGATGAGACGGGCCAGCGCGATGGCCAGCTGGTAGTCCTCGGGAGGACAAGCCGGGGCGGTGTGCATGGCCGTGCCGGCCTTGGGGAGGAAATTCTGAACGATCACCTCTTGGACGTGGCCGTGGCGGAGGTGGGAAGCCGCGATGGCCTCGAGCGCCTCGATGCGGTCTGACAGGGTTTCTCCGATGCCGACGAGAATCCCGGTGGTGAAGGGGATAGCCAATTCGCCCGCCCACTCAAGGGTGGCCAAGCGACGGGCCGGATCTTTGTCGGGGGCGCCACGGTGGCAATCGAGGTCCGCTCGCAGCGACTCGATCATCATTCCCTGACTGGGAGCAACCGATCGCAGGCTGGCCAACTCAGCCTTGGTGAGCGCACCCGCATTGGCGTGAGGAAGCAGGCCCGTTTCGTTCATCACGAGGCGCGCCATGGCGGTGAGGTACTCCACCGTGGAGGCGTAACCGTGCTCGTGAAGCCATTGGCGGGCAATCGGATAACGGTCCTCGGGGCCTTCCCCGAGGGTGAAGAGCGCCTCGTGGCAGCCGGCCCGAGCGCCCGCGGTGGCGATCGCCAGGACCTGGTCCGGGGTGAGGTAGGGCGATTCGAGCCGGGCGGGGGGTTGGGCGAAGGTGCAGTAGCCGCACCGATCGCGACACAGCATCGTGAGCGGGATGAATACCTTCGGCGAGAACGTGACGCGACGGCCGTGGGCTTCGTCACGCACGGCCTGCGCCTGCCGCAGGAGCTCCAGCAGGGGGCGACCGGCTAGTTCTGTGTGGTGCTGGGCCGTCCCGGACATAGGCGCACCCTATCGTTGCCTTTCCCTCAGACGGGAGGCTCGGCGGCCGCCCGATCGGCGATCCAGATCACACGGGGGGCGCGAACGTGGCTGGCGGGGCAGTCCGGGTCACCGGCTACCACGCGCGCCAGGGCCTCGCGTTTGGCTTCCCCGGCCACCGTGACGAGAACGAGGTTGGCCCGAGCGATACCGGCGTGGGTGAGGGTCATCCGCCGGTGGGGATGGTTTCCGGCGGGGTCGATGTTCATCACCACCAGTCTTCCCGGGTCGGCCTCTAGGCCGGTCGATCCCGGAAACAGCGAGGCCGTGTGGCCATCGGCGCCCAATCCGAGGTGGACGAGGTCGAGGTGGCCCAGTTCGCCGAGGCGGAGTTGATACGGGTCGGGACCTTCATCGCAAAACATGGGGAAGGTGGCGTTTACCGCCCCCACATTTTCGAGGAGGGCGGTGCGGGCGAGGTGGTAGTTGGAATCGGGCGACTCCTGGGGGACGCACCGCTCATCACCCCAGTAGATGTTCACCTTCCACCAGTCGATCTGCGATCCGGCGTCATCGGCGAGGCGCTCGTAGCAGAGGCGAGCGGTCTCGCCCCCGGACACGGCGAGCGAGAAGGTGTCGCGGGGGCGGCACTGGAAGGCTTCGATAACCCGTTCGGCAAACTCTCCCGGCACGTCGTCCACCACGGTGAGTTCGCCGTACATGTCAGGGGGTGGTCGTTTCCGCCGCTTTGGTGGCGAGGGCGCCGATGAGGTCGTCGAAGGCCTGCGCAAACGACGCCACTCCCTGCGCTTCCAGTACGTGGCCTACATCTTCGAGGTGGACGCCGACGGCTTCGGCGGCGGTGAGAACGGCGCGGGCGGCGTCGGGGTGGGCATCCACGGTGCGGCCCGCTCGCCCGTGATCGAGGAAGGCGGCAATGGTTTCCTCCGGCATCGTGTTCACCGTGTCGGGCCCGATGAGTTCGTCCACATACCGAGTATCGGGGTAGGCGGGATTCTTGGTGGAGGTCGAGGCCCACAGGGGTCGCTGCACGCGGGCCCCCCGGGCCAGGAGGGCCTCCCAGCGTGGGCCCTGAAAGGTGGCGCGGAACTCAGCGTGCGCCACCTGGGCCTGGGCCACGGCCACCTGGCCTCGCAGGGCGAGTGCGGCGGGAGTGCCGATTTCCTCCAGTCGACGATCCACCTCGCTGTCCACCCGCGAGATGAAGAAACTGGCCACGCTGGAAATTCGGCTCAGGTCCCCCTCGGCCTGTTCTAGGCCGGCGAGGTAGGCCTCCATTACCTCGGCGTAACGCTCGAGGCTGAAGATCAAGGTGACATTGACGCTGCGGCCCTCGGCGATCATCGTGCGGATGGGCGCGATCCCTTCGGCGGTGCCGGGGATCTTGACGTAGAGGTTTGGCTCGTTGATTCGCTCGTGCAACCGCCGGGCCGCCGCTTCCGTGCCGGCGGCGTCGTGGGCCAGGGCAGGATCGATCTCCACCGACACGTACCCGTCGAGACCGTCGCTGGCCTCGTAGACGGGTCGGAGGAGCGCGAGAGCGCCGTTGATGTCGGTGGTAACGAGATCCCAGTAGGCATCGACCACCGATGAACCCTGGCGGATCAGGCTGCCGAACTGCTCGTCGTAATCGCGTCCCGAACTGATGGCCTTTTGAAAGATCGACGGATTCGAGGTGAGGCCACGGATACCGCGTTCCACCCAACGCGCCAGTTCTCCGCTGGTGAGCCATTCCCGGCGCAGGTTGTCCATCCAGGGGCTCTGCCCGTGGGCGTAGAGATCGAAGAGGCTGGGGTTGCCCGTCATGCGAAGCCGTCCAGGTCCGCGAGCAGCTGGCGAGAGCGGTAGGCCACGTGCTCGGCGGTGAATCCGAACTCGGCGAGTACCTGCGCCCCCGGTGCCGACGCCCCGAACCGGTCGATGGCAACGCTGTCGTCGACCCACCGTTCCCAGCCCAAGGACGTGCCTGCCTCCACTGACAGAGCCGGGATCTCGGGGGGCAAGATGGCGTCCTGGACCAGGTCGGGTTGTTCGGCGAACAGATCCCAGCAGGCGAGAGAGACGACCTGTGCCTCGATGCCCTCGGCGGCGAGAAGGGTGGCCGCCGCCAGTGCGACGTGCACCTCACTGCCGGTAGCAACCAGCACGATGTCAGCCTCTTCGACGGGTCGAAGGACATGGGCCCCGTGGTCGAGTTGCCCGCCCGCGGTTCCGGGCAACACGGGGAGATCCTGGCGGGAGAGAATGAGCGCAGTCGGCCCATCGTGGGCCACGGCCATTCGCCAGGCTTCGGCCGTTTCGTTGGCGTCGGCGGGACGGATCACGCGCAGCCCGGGAATCGCCCGCAGCGCCATCAGCTGTTCGATGGGTTGATGGGTGGGCCCGTCTTCACCCACCCCGACCGAGTCGTGAGTGAAGGAGTAGATCACCCGGGCCCGCGAAAGAGCGGCGAGGCGGATCGACGGACGGCAGTAGTCGCTGAACACCAGGAAGGTGCCGCCCACCGGGAGGACACCACCATGCAGGGCCATCCCGTTCATGGTGGCGGCCATGGCGTGCTCGCGCACCCCGAAGTACAGCTGGCGGCCGCCGGGATCGTCCCGGGATTGCGTACCGTGGCCCGTGAGCACCGTTCCGGTATTGCTCGTGAGGTCGGCGCCGCCGGCCAGCAGGGCCGGAACCACGTCGGCGAGGGCCTGCAGCACCGAGCCGCTGGCCACTCGGGTGGCTGCGGCCTGGCCCACCTCCCATGATGGCAAGGCGGTCTCCCACCCCGGGCGACCCCGAGCCGCCAGGGTGTCGTCGTAGAGGGAGCGGTCGCCGTCGAAGGCCTCCAGCCGTTTGGTCCACGCCTCGTGCTCATCGCCGCCGCGTCTCCCGGCGAGGCGGTAAAGCATGACCACCTCCTCGGGAAGGAAGAACGGCTCGTCAGGGAGGCCCATGATGGCTTTGGTGGCGGTGATGTCCTCGGCTTTAAGGGCGTACCCATGGGCGGCCGGATCGTCGGTGTGGGTGGGGGAGGGATGGGCGATGTGGGTACGCAGCACGAGCAGCGAGGGTTGGTCTTCCACGGCGGCGGCCCGCCACAGGGCGGCTTCGAGAACGTCGAGGTCTTCGCCTGCCTCCCCCAACTCCTCTACGTGCCATCCATAGGAGCGGAAGCGCGCCGCGGCCTGATCAGTGAGCGACAACTCGGTGGGACCGTCGATCGTGATGTGGTTGTCGTCGTAGACGCAGATCAATCCGCCGAGGCCGAGGTGGCCGGCCAGTGAGGCGGCTTCGTGCGAAAGACCCTCCTCAAGGTCACCGTCGCTCACCAGGCACCAGGTGTGGTGATGAACTAACTCCTCGCCGAAGCGCGCCCGTAGTTGGCGTTCGGCAATGGCCATCCCCACGGCGTTGCCGAGGCCCTGGGACAAAGGCCCGGTGGACACCTCGACGCCGTCGGTGAGGCCCCGCTCGGGGTGGCCCGGGGTCTTGCTGCCCCACTGACGGAAGTCCGCCAGGTCCTGTTTGCTCAGGTCATAGCCGGTGAGGTGCAGCATCGAATACAGCAGGATCGAGGCGTGGCCGATGGACAGCACGAAACGGTCGCGATCGGGCCAGTGGGGATCGCTGGCGTCGTATTTCATCACCCGTGTCCACAGGACATGGGCCAGGGGGGCGAGCGCCATGGCGGTGCCCTGGTGGCCCGAACGGGCGGCGTGGGGGCCGTCCATGGCGAGGCCCCGCACCACGTTGATGGCTCGCTGGTCAGACTTCGACGTAGTCACATCGAGCACCTTACAAGAGCCATCGGACGGTAATGTCAGCCGGGTGTCCGAGCCGAACGTGGTCCCGTCTAGCCGTGAGGCCATTCTCCTCGAGGCGCGCCGGTGCTTCGCCGAGCAGGGGTTCGATGGCACTTCCCTGAACGACATCGCCGCCGGGGTGGGTCTGCGCAAGCCCAGCCTCCTGCACCATTTCGCGTCGAAGGAGGCGATCTACCGAGACGTCTTTGAAACCTCGCTGGCGGATTTCATCGTGCGGGTGGAGGCGGCGGTGGCCGAGCAGGATCAAGCCGGCTGGAGCAAACTCGACCACGTCGTGACGGCAGCCTTCGAGTTTTTTACCGACAACGCGGAGTTTGTGAGGATCATGCGTCGCGAAGCGCTTGATGGGCAGGGCCACCTGGGGGTAGACCTCGGCACCGTGTTGAAGCCTCTCTTTGATCGGGCAGTGGGCTTCTTTGAAAACGAGATCGGCGCCGGCCGATTCCGTAAGCATGACCCGGAACAACTGATCATCACGGGCACCAGCGCCATCATGGGGTACTTCTCCGACGTACCGTTTTGGCGGGGGGTGCTCGATCGGGACCCGCTGTCGGAGGACGCGCTGGCGGCTCGCTTGGATCATTTCCGTGAGTTCTTTCGGGCGGCGTTGGAGCCCTAGAGCGACCGAGGGTTACAGGGAGGCGAGGGCGAGGCCCACCAGGGTGTCGATGGCGTTGGCATCGACGGTGAAGGCGGCGGGATCCACTGTCCAGCCGCCGTCGTGGGCCTGGGTGATGACGGGCCGGATGGAGCAGCGGGCACCAAAGACGGTGACCGGGGACCGCCGTGAGGCCTGCCATCGGGTGGTCATGGCCATCACGGTCTCCACCGATCGGTCGCCTTCGATCACGGCCAGGGCCTGCAGGGCCAAGCGCGCGTCGCGCTGCACCTGGGTGAGCCACCGCTCGGCGTCGGCGTCGATCCCGGGGGCCGAACAGGTGGCGGCGGCATCGAAGAAGGCGCGGGCGGGGCGGAGATCGCCCGCCGAGGCCGTCTGCACGACGATGGCGGCGGTGTCGCCGTCGCAGGCCTGCGCGAAGGTCAACCACCCGAGGGCCTCGGCCGTCTTCTGCCAGGCCAGGGTGGGGTCCTCACCGCGAACAAAGGCGGCGATGGAAGCGAGCGGCAAGTAGTTGGCGATGGGTTGCACCATCGGGTTGGCCAAATAGCCCGAACAGACATCGAGGAGGCCGCGCGGGCGACCTTGCAACGGCCCCATGAAGAGCCGATCGCTCATGAGGGCATCGTTGACCGGGTAGTTATCCCAAAGCAAAGGGCGTCGGCCCCCGAGGGAGGTGGCGCGGGCTTCGGCATCGGCCACGGTGATGGTGTCGTTCACCACCGCCCGTCCGGTCCATCCAATGGGAACCTCCTCTGGCACTCCCGACGCGAGGGCATCGAGGTAGGCGGAGCGCTCGACGCCGACGTACTCGGTGGGCACCAGGGCCACCGCCGCCCGGGGGCCGAGATGACCGTGCAACCAGGCGGTGAGGCGGGCGTGGGCGTGGCCTTGGGCCCCGCCCCCGAAGGGGATGTCATCGAGGGCCAGGACCACGAGGGTGGCGCCGGCCGCCACCACTTGATCCACCTTGCGCCCGAGGGCGGCGCGGTCATTGGGGTCGTCGTAGTCCATCGACAGTCCCGGCGAGATGGCGAATCCCAGGCGTCCGTGGGGGCGATCGGCGAATCGGGCAAAGTCCGCCAACTCGACGGCGTCGTAGAGCACCCGCCACAACTCTCGATGCTTCGGATCGTCTTTCGGCGCATAGATGTAGTCGGGCAGACCCTCGGTGGCGTAGCGGTCCGCCAGGGCGGTGCGCGCCGCCCAGGACCACGGTGGCCCGTAGAATCCCTCGATCACCCCGCAGGGCCCAGCCTTCACGGCCGCTACCGTACGCCCCATGCCCACCCTCTCCGAGGCCGACTCAAAAATGCGGCTCGCCGCCCACGGGATCCCCTTTCCCGCTGAGCGCGTGGTGACCACGGCGTCAGAAGCCGCCGAGGCCGCTGCCACCCTGGGGTATCCCGTCGTGGTCAAGTTGGGTGGGGACACCATTGCGCACAAGACCGAACGCGGTTTGGTGCGACTGCGCTTAGGTGATGCCGCCGCGGTGCACGAGGCCGCCACCTCGCTGCTGGCCGCCGCCACCCCCGACGATGGCGCCGTGCATCTGTTGGTGGCCCCGATGCTCTCGGGCCAGCGAGAACTCATTGCCGGCCTCCACCACGACGCCCAGTTCGGGATGACGGTGATGTTGGGGGTGGGGGGCATCCTCGCCGAGGCGGTGGCCGACGTGGCTTTCCGGCTCGTACCGGTGTCTCGAGGCGACGCCGCGTCGATGATCGATGACCTCGCCACGCAGAAGTTGCTCGGCCCGTTTCGGGGTGAGCCCGCCGTGGATCGCGAAGCGTTGGTGGATGTGATCGTGGGCCTATCAGCGGCGGCGGTGGCTGATCCGTCGATCGTGGCGGCCGATCTGAATCCGCTCATCGTCGTGGCCGGTCGGCCCGTGGCGGTCGACGCCTTAGTAGAGGTGGCGTGATGGGGGCGGTGAATGCTGAGGGATTCCGCGCCCTGTTCGAGCCCCGGGCGGTGTTGGTAGCGGGGGTGTCCACCCATCCCGGCAAGTTCGGATTCGTGTCGCTCCACAACCTTTTGGCCTCGGGCTACGCCGGCGGCGTCTACGGGACGAGCCGAGAAGTCGGGGAGGTGCTCGGCATCCCGATCGTGGCGTCGGTGGAGGATCTCCCCGACGGGGTGATCGACCTCGTGTTCGTTTGCACGCCGGCGGCCGCCAACGCCGATTTGTTGCGGGCCTGCGCCGGCAAGGGAATTCGGGCCGCCTTCCTGGCCTCGGCGGGCTATGCCGAAGTGGGGGAGGAAGGCAAAGCGTTACAGGACGAACTCGTGGCCCTCGCCGAGGAACTGGGGATGCTGGTGGCCGGACCGAACGGGCAGGGCGTGGTGTCGACCCCGGCCCAACTCTGCGCCCAGATCGTGGCCCCCTACCCGCCGGCGGGCGGCATCGCTATCGCCTCCCAGTCGGGCAACTTCATCTCGTCGTTCATGAACTACTCGGTGCAAACCGGCGTGGGGGTGAGCCGCGCCGTCTCGGCCGGCAACGCCGCCCAGGTGACTATTCCGGATTACCTCGAGTTCTTCGCCACCGACCCGGTAACCACCGTGGCCTTGGCCTACGTGGAGGGTGTGCCCGACGGACGCGTCTTTTACGAACGCACCCGGGCGGTCGCGGCGCGTAAGCCCGTGGTGCTCGTGAAAGGCGGTGCCACCGCCGGCGGTCAACGAGCGGCCGCATCCCACACGGGGTCGCTGGCGTCGGATGACCGCGTGTTCGATGGAATGTGTCGCCAGGCCGGGATCACCCGGGCCGCCACCATCGAGGAGGCCTTCGAGGCGGCCGCCACCTTTGCCACTCAGCCCTGGCCCCGAGGAAACCGGGTGGTGGTGCTCACGACCGCCGGGGGGTGGGGCGTCGTGGCCGCCGATGCCATCACGCGGTCATCCCTCACGCTGGCGCCCCTGCCCGATGATCTGCGAGAGGCGTTGGACGGGTGCCTCCCGCCGCGCTGGAGTCGGAACAATCCCGTCGACCTTGCCGGTGCGGAAACCCGCGACACCATCCCCGAGGTCATCGACCTCATCGTGGGGCACCCGGAGGTGGACGCCGTCGTCTACCTCGGTCTCGGCATCCAGTCGAACCAGGCGGCCCTCATGCGCGGGGGTCCGTTCTACCCGGACCACGGTCTGGAGCGGATCGTCCTCTACCACGAGCGTCAGGATGCTCGCTTTGCGCAGGCGGCCGCCGATGCGTCCGAGCGGTACGACAAGCCCGTCCTCACCGCCACTGAACTGGCGGTCACCCACCCCGATAACGCCGGCCCCGTCGCGGTGCGGGCCAGTGGGCGGATCTGTTATCCCACCGCCAACCGGGCGGTCACGGCGCTCGATCATCTGTGGCGTCACGTGCGCAATCGACAGTCTGACCCGAAGGAGTGACCGTTGGACGATGACGGCCTTGTCCAACGGTGTCGGATGTTTCCGCTCGGCTCGGTGCTGCTGCCCTCCGCCGGACTTCCCTTGCACGTTTTCGAACCCCGGTATCTCGAACTCGTGCGGGATGCTCTTGCCGGTGATGGGACCTTTGCGGTGGTGCTTATCTCGCGCGGCTCGGAGGTGGGTGGGGAGGATGTGCGCACCAACGTCGGCACCCTGGCCCGCATTGTGGAATCGGCCGAACTTCCCGACGGTCGCTGGGCCGTGATGGCGGTGGGGGTGCGCCGCGTGCGCGTCACCCAATGGTGGCCGGACGACCCCTATCCGATAGCCGATGTGGCGTACTGGCCCGACCCCGACCCGACGGCAGACAGCGAGGACGGGCGGGTAGCGATGCTGGCCCGTTTGCGACGTTCGTTGGCCCTGGCCACCGAAGCCGGCGACGCAGTAGCCCCGGCCACCATTGAGTTGACGAGCGACCCAGGATTGGTGGGCTACCAAGCGGCGGCGGTGGCCCCGATCGGACCCCTCGACCGGCAGCGTCTCCTGGAGGCCGCCTCGCCGGAGGAGCGAGTAACGACCTTGAGTCGAATGTTGGACGAAGAAATCGACGTGCTCGAGATGCGTCTGGGGGCCCCCGGGCGGGAGTAGTAGGGTCACGCGTCCGTGGCTACGACAAACGACGCGCCGAAGACCATTCCCGAGGTCGCTACTGAGTTGTGGGAGTTGACGACCTCCTACGCCAAGCAGGAAACCCTCGATCCTCTCAAGGGGTTGGCGCGTTACCTGGGCTACGGCCTCGCCGGGTCCCTGATGTTGGGTATCGGCGTGGTGGTGTTGCTGCTGAGTGGCCTGCGGTTCTTACAGACCGAAACCGGCACGGTGTTCTCCGGCAACCTCAGCTGGATTCCTTACCTCGTCATGGTGCTGGTGGCCCTGGTGCTGTTGGCGTTGGCCACCTGGCGGATCACCAAACGGAAGGGACCCGGCCTGTGAGTTCGCCGATCACCACCCCGAGCCCCATCGAACGATCCGACCTCGAGGCCAAACTCCGCGAACTTCGCGGCGGGGTCAACCTCACTCGGCAGTCGGCCACCAATACTCTGGTGACCGTGGGCATTGTGGTGGCAGCGGGGGTCTTGGCGGCGGCGTTCCTCTGGGGCCGACGCAAGGGTCGGGGACGCGCCACGGTGGTTGAGGTCCGCCGCGTCTGATGTTGTTGCTGGCCTTACTCGAGCGCCTCGCCCTGCGCGCCCGCCGGTCCGGCATTCGGTCGGTCGGTACCGGCTTGTGGATCACCGTGTATCTCCTGCGCTCCTACCAGAAGCGCACGGCGCGACGCTCGGTGGTGTTGCGAGAGGAACTGCGGCCGGGCGAGGCGCTGCTGATCACCCACGAACCATGAGGGTTCGCCTCCGTAACCCCACGCGCGATGTGGTGATGGAAGGCCCCGTTCGGGTGCACGCCCTCCTCGATCGCCTCGGGTTGCACCGCGACACGGTGTTGGTGATCGTGGGCGACACGCTCGTTCCTGGTGACGCCCTTCTCAACGACAGCGACGAGGTGGAAATCCGCCCGGTGATCTCGGGGGGCGCGGCGTGAAATGCACCGTGTGCCGGGGCCCGGCGGTGATCAACGTGCGACGGGCCAACGCCAATTTTTGTGCCGAGCATTTTCTGCGCCTGTGTCGAGACCAAGTGGCCCGGGCCATCAAAGACTTCGACATGCTGTCGCCGTCGGACCGCGTGCTGGTGGCGGTGTCCGGGGGAAAAGACTCGCTGGCGGTGTGGGACATTCTCCTCCACCTCGGCTACCAGGCGGATGGGCTCTACCTGGGCTTGGGGATCGGCGACTACAGCGACTCCTCCGGTGCTTTTGCTCGCTCCTTTGCCGACGAGCGGGGGCTGCATCTCGTGGAGGTGGACCTTCCTCGCGATCATGGGTTCGACATCCCCACCGGAGCCGCCGCCGCCAAGCGGGTGCCGTGTTCGGCGTGCGGCTTGTCGAAGCGACACCTATTCGACGAGGCGGCCCGCTCCGGTGGCTACGACGTGGTCGTGACGGGCCATAACCTCGACGACGAGGCCGCCGTTTTGTTTGGCAACGTGCTCCACTGGCAGGCCGACTACCTCGGCCGCCAACTGCCGGTGCTGCCCGCCCGCCACGGGTTCCCCAAGAAGGTAAAGCCACTGGTGCGTCTTGGCGAGCGAGAGATGGCGGCCTATTGCGTGCTGCGAGGCATCGATTACATCGTGGAGGAGTGCCCGATGGCCGCCGGCAACAAGCACCTCGGCTACAAGGAAGCGCTCAACGCCATCGAGGCCACGTCGCCCGGGTCCAAACATGACTTCTATTTCGGTTTCCTGGCGCGCGCGTCGCATCGCTTCACCCCCGACGCCGAGGCGGAACAGGGCGAACTCACCGCCTGTGAGCAGTGCGGGGCACCCACCCCCGGGGAGTTGTGCGCCTTCTGCAAACTGGCGGCGCGAGCCACCGGCGTCCCCGTGGAACTCGGGCGGCGTTCGTGAGCGGGCTGTTTAGAGCAGGGGAACAGGTACTTCTGATTGACACTAAGAAGCGCCGCTACATGCTCGTGTTGGTGGCGGGCAAGGAGTTCCACTCCCACTCGGGGATCGTGGGCCACGACGCCATCATCGGTGCCTACGAGGGCAGTGCCTTTCGATCCACCCACGGGATGATCTACACGGCCATCCGTCCCACGCTGTCGGATTTTGTGTTGAAGATGCCCCGCGGGGCGCAGGTGATTTACCCGAAGGACCTCGGTCCGCTCCTCATGATCGCCGACATCTACCCCGGGGTGCGGGTCCTTGAATCGGGGGTGGGTTCAGGGGCCCTATCGATGACAATGCTTCGGGCCGGGGCGGACGTGGTGGGTTACGAACTGCGGGAGGATTTTGCGGCCCGGGCGGTAGCGAACGTGACGGAGTTCCTCGGTCCCGAGGTGCTGCCGAGGTATCGGGTGGAGTCGCGCGACTGTTACGAGGGCATCGACGAGACCGACCTCGACCGCGTCGTGCTCGATCTTCCCGAGCCGTGGATGGTGGTGAAACATGCCGCTCGTGCCCTGCATCCTGGCGGGCTGCTGGTGGCCTACACCCCCCAGATCACCCAAGCGGTGCAGTTGCGAGAGATGCTGCTCGAGAGCCAGTTCGGTATGGCCGAGACCGTTGAGGTGCTGCAGCGCAGTTGGCACATCGAGGGTCTCTCGGTGCGGCCCGATCACCGGATGGTGGCCCACACCGGGTTCCTTACCCACGCCCGTCTCCTGGGATCTCCGACCTGAACCTCCTCGACTTTTTCCTCCTGCTTTTTTTGGGGGCAGCCCTCTTCAGCGGCTATCGGCTCGGCTTTTTGGCTCGGATAAGTTCGTGGATCGGCCTGCTGGTGGGGGTCGTGGTGGCCGTGCGGGTTCTGCCGCTCGTTCTCGGAGTGATGGCGGAGAATTCCTCCTTCGTTCTCCTGCTGGTGACCCTCGGCGTGGTGCTGCTCTTGGGGTGGATCGGGAAGGAGCTGGGTTTGCGGTGGGGAACCCGCCTGCACACGGCCCTTCCCGGCCGGGCGGTGCGGCAGGCGGACCGCCTGGCGGGGGCTGGCGTGGCGGTGGCGGGGGTGGTGCTGGCCATCTGGGTTCTCCTGCCGGTGATGGCCGATGTGCCCGGGAGGGTGTCGGCGCAGGTGCGCACCTCCGCGGCGGCCCGTACTGTCGATGAACATCTGCCCGATCCACCGGGGGCCATTGAGACCCTCCAGCGCATGGTGGATGCCGATGAGTTCCCACGGGTATTCGAGGCCTTCGGCCCCGCCCCCCAGATCGGTCCACCTCCCTCCAGTGCAAACATTGCGCCCGCCACGGTGAGGTCGGTGATCCGCTCCACGGTGAAGGTCTCGGCCGTGGCCTGTGGGCGCGTTCGCGAAGGCAGCGGATTCGTGGTGGGCAACGAACTCGTGGTGACCAACGCTCACGTGGTGGCCGGCGGGAACAAGATGATTCTTCAGCGCAGCGACGGCTCGGAGGTGACCGGACAGGTGGTGGCCTTCGATCCGAAGCGCGACCTGGCGGCGATCCGGGTCCCGGGCCTCGACCGACCTCCGCTGGCGCAGGGCGATACGACGTCAGGGGGCCTCGGCGCCGTGTTTGGCCATCCCGGCGGTGGGGCCTTGCGAGCGGCCCCGTTCTCCGTGGCGCAGGTGGTCACGGCCACGGGCCGAGACATCTACGACCGCCAGGACACCCGGCGCGACATTTTTGTTCTCGCCGTCACGTTGCGGCCCGGCGACTCGGGGGCGGCCATGGTAGATGGGCAGGGCGCGGTGGTGGGGGTGGCCTTCGCGGTGGCGCCGGACCGCGCTGGGGTGGCCTACGGGTTGGCCATGTCGGAGGTGCGGGCCGCGCTGGCGGGGGGGCTGCAGGCTCCGGTGAGCACGGGGCCATGTCTGGAGTGAAACGGAAGTGGACTAGCCCAAGCCCACCACGGCGATAGCCACGATGAGGGTGAGGGTGCCGATCAGATCCACCGAGGACGACACGATCGGAATGCCGTACGTGTCTGGGTCGGCCCCCACCCGCACCGCTGCGATAGTGCCGTAATAGGTCACGGCGATCACCGCCACCATGGCACCGGCACCGGCGAGGACCGACACCAACACGAGGTACCCGAGGCCGGGGGTGGCCTGGTGCAGCAGACCGGCCACGAGGTAGGCCCCCACACCGTTGGCGATGAAAACGGGCACGCTCAGCGCCGCCACAAACCCCAGATTGGCCCGCGCCGCCCGGGACGGCATGGCGGTGGCGGGAGCGAGGCCGAGAAGGAGTTGGCTGGACAATCGACCGGACAGGATGCCACCCAGAGCACCGGCACTCGACAGGTGGGTGGGTACGAGAATGAGCAGGGCCGGCAGGGCGGTGAAGATGGCGATACGACCCTCCAGAGCCACGCCCGCCACGCTCGACACCACCCCGGCGAAGAGCAACACGGGAACCGATGAGCGCACGATCCGGCGAAGTTCGGGAAGTTTTGATCGGACGCCCGCCAGGAGCGCCATGACCGCCAGGGCTCCCAGGGTCCATCCCGCGCCGGTGGTCACGAGGCCGTAGCCCAACAGCCCGGTCGCCAGGTAAAGCGCCGGCAGGGTGAGCACATCACTGAGGGTGGAAACCAGGGGCGCGTTCACATTGTCGAGGTCCCAGCCAAACCGCACGGCCCCAGCGGCGAGGCCGAGGGTGGCACCCAGAACAGGAATCGACGCCATGAGGCCTCCGCCCACTGACACCACGGTGAGGTCGACGAGGCCGATCGTGGGACCAAGGCCGAGACCCACCGCGACGAGGGCCGTCACGCCTACGAGGAGAAACGACATCCCCAATGTGAGGGCGGCGGCCGCCAGCACGTTTTGGCCCAACATGCTTGACCGGCGCAGGCGCAGTTGGAGTTGACCGGCGTGGATCGACGTCGACACCCGGTTGCCGAGCGACCCGAAGACGTTGCCGCGCAAGCCGATAGCCGCCGGTACCAGCACGAGCAGGCCAGGGCGGCGGTCGAAGGTTCCCACCAGGGAGCCGAGAATCGCCCCCGCCATGAGGGACGTAGAGGAGTTCAGTGCGAGCGCGACAAGACCCTGCCGGGCATCAGCCCCGGGCAGGAAGCGGGGGAGGGCCATGGGGGCCGCCCGCGAGTGGCGATAGGTGAATCAGGCACGGTGTCTATCTTACCCGCACTCGACGGTGGGTCAGTCGACCTCAATGAAGATGCACTCGCCCGGGCATTCTTCGGCCGATTCGATGGTGGCTTCCTCTTGGCCCGCCGGCACCACTGCGATGCCCTCGGCGCCACCGGGATCCGAGAAGGTCTTATCGCCTTCTTTCACGTAGGCCAGACCGTCGTCGAGGAGCGTGAACACGGTGGGGGCGATCTCTTCGCAAAGACCGTCTCCGGTGCAGAGATCTTGATCGATCCAGACCTTCATGGGGGATGTACCTCAAAGAGCTTGGTGGACCCTCTCATGCTATCCCAACCACCGATAAACCCGACACACCGCCCACCGTGAGGCAGGGGCCCGGTGGCCGACCCGGCGGCGGCGTGTCCGTGGCGCACCGAGGCGACCGGTGTAGGTTCGGCCGTATCCGGTCATTTGGAAGGTGGTCTCCGTGGACGAATCCGAGGAACTGCGCAGCGGTGAGGCCGAACTGGCAGAACTGACCGAGCACGCCCGGACCCTGGAGGAAGAGGTGCTTTCCCTCCGGCGGCGTCTGCAGGATGCCCCCAAGCGGGTGCGCACCCTCGAGGAACGTCTCTTGGAGACAAAGGGCCAACTGGCTCAGGCGGTGTCACAGAACGAGAAACTCACGTACACGCTCCGGGAGGCACGCGACCACATCGCAGCTTTGCGCGAGGAAGTGGACAAACTCACCCAGCCGCCGTCGGCCTACGGCACCATCGTGGGCCACAACGAGGACGGAACCGTCGACGTATTCACGGGGGGTCGCAAGGTGCGAGTGGCGATCCATCCGGAGTTGGGCAACGACCCCCTGCCGCGCGGCGCGGAGGTGGTGCTCAACGAATCGCTGAACGTGGTTCTGTCGCGCGGGGGTGACATGACCGGTGAGGTGGTGGTGTTCAAAGAGCGCCTCGATGAGCGGCGCGCCCTCATCGTGGGTCGGGCCGACGAGGAGCGGGTGGTGGAACTTCTCGACGATTTGCGCGACGTCAAACTGCGCAACGGCGACACCGTGTTGCTGGACCCGCGCTCGGGCCTGGTAACGGAGAAGTTGCCGCGGCCGGAGGTGGAGGATCTGGCCTTGGAAGAGGTGCCGGACATCGCCTACGAGGACATCGGAGGGCTCGACGAGCAGATTGAGCAGATCGCCGACGCGGTGGAGTTGCCCTTCCTCCACCAGGACCTCTTTGCCGAACACAAACTGCCCGCGCCCAAGGGAATTCTTCTCTACGGCCCGCCGGGGTGTGGCAAGACCCTCATCGCCAAGGCCGTGGCCAACAGCCTGGCCAAGAAGGTGGCCGCCACCGTCGGCGTGGACTCTGCCAAGTCTTACTTTTTCAACATCAAAGGCCCCGAGTTGCTCAATAAGTACGTGGGGGAGACGGAGCGCCAGATTCGTCTCGTGTTCCAGCGGGCGCGGGAGAAGTCTGAAGAGGGCTGGCCGGTCATCATCTTCTTCGACGAGATGGATTCGATGTTCCGTACTCGCGGCACCGGAATCAGTTCCGATATGGAGAGCACCATCGTGCCGCAGCTCCTCGTGGAGATCGACGGGGTGGAGACGCTCAAGAACGTGATCATCATTGGAGCCTCCAACCGGGAGGACCTCATTGACCCCGCCATCCTGCGCCCCGGTCGCCTCGACGTGAAGATCAAGATCGAGCGCCCCACCGAACAGGCCGCCGCCCAGATTTTTGCCCGCTACCTCACCACCGATCTCCCGCTCGACGCCGACACGGTCGCCGGGCTCGGTGGCGGCGATCCGGCCAAGGCGGTGCAGGCCATGATCGAGGCGACCGCCGCCGAGATGTACCGCACCGACGAGGCCAATCAGTTCCTGGAGGTCACGTACCAGAACGGCGATAAGGAAGTGATGTACTTCAAAGACTTCTCCTCGGGAGCCATGATCGAAAACATTGTGCGACGGGCGAAGAAACTGGCCATCAAGCGGGTCTTGAGCGGCGGCACCCGGGGCATCAGGGTGGAGGACCTCATGGAGTCCATCCATCAGGAGTACAAGGAGCACGAGGATCTCCCCAACACCACTAACCCTGACGACTGGGCCAAGATCTCCGGGAAGAAGGGCGAGCGCATCGTCTACGTGCGCACCATCGTCCAGCACGCCAGCGAGGAGACCCCGAGCGGCGGTCGGTCCATCGAGCGGGTTACCACCGGCCAATACCTCTGATCGTCGGCGCCATGGCGTCAGGGCTTTGGGAGGGCGGGGCTAGGGTCGAAGGGTGGCGATTCGCAAGGTGCTCGGCGTAGAGACCGAGTACGGGATCATCATTCGTGGGGGCGAGTCGAATCCCATCGCCGCTTCCTCTGTCCTGATCAACGCCTACATCCAGGAACTGGCCCGGTCCGGCACGGCCTCGGCGTCGCCGCGTACCGGATGGGACTTCGAAGACGAACATCCCGGCAACGATGCCCGGGGGTACAGCATCGAGGGGCAGTTTCCGCCGGAGGTGGAAACCCACCTCGTGAATGCGGTGCTCACCAACGGCGCTCGCTATTACGTCGACCACGCCCACCCCGAGTTGTCGACGCCGGAATGTGCCGATCCCCGGTCGATCGTGGTGTTCGATCGGGCCGCCGAGCGCATCCTGCAGCGGTCGATGGAGGCGGCGGCCGCCTTACTGCCCGACGGCCAGGAAATCGTGGTCTACAAGAACAACTCGGATCGCAAGGGCAACAGTTACGGCACCCATGAAAACTATTTGGTGGACCGGGCGGTGCCCTTCGCTCAGATCGTGGCTCAGGTGATGCCGCACTTCATTACCCGACAGATCTACACCGGGGCCGGCAAGGTTGGCACGGAGGCTGCTGGTCTGACCAGTGCGGAGGTGCCGTACCAGATCACCCAGCGGGCCGATTTCTTCGAGGAGGAGGTCGGGCTCGAGACCACCCTCAAGCGGCCGATCGTGAATACCCGCGACGAGCCCCACGCCGATCCCCAGAAGTACCGTCGGCTGCACGTGATCGTGGGGGATGCGAATCTCTCGGAGGTGGCTACCTTTCTCAAGGTGGGCACCACCGCCCTCGTGCTGTGCATGATCGAAGATGATTGGCTCTCGCGGGATCTCCTTCCCGCTCGGCCGGTCCAGACGTTGCGCCACGTGTCCTACGACCTGACCCTTCGGCGGCCGTTTGATCTGGCGGATGGCACCTCGATGACGGCCCTGGAAGCGCAATGGGAGCTCTATCGGCGCGCCGACCTCTATGCGCAGGAACGCGGCCTCGAGTGCATCGGGGGCGAGGAGGTGGGCAGGGAGGTGCTGCGGCGCTGGGAAGCGGTGCTCACCGGTCTCGAATCGGACCTGTCGTCGCTGGCCACCACGGTGGATTGGGTGGCGAAACACCGAGTGTTGAATGGTTATCGGGAGCGCCATGATCTCCGCTGGGACGATGCCCGGCTCGCCGCCATGGATTTGCAGTACCACGATCTGCGGCCCGATAAGTCCCTGGCGGCGCGTGTGGGCCTCGAACGGATCGTGAGCGATGCCGAGGTGGAAGCGGCCATGATGCACCCGCCGCTGGATACCCGCGCCTACTTCAGGGGTCGGTGTCTGCAACGCTGGCCACAGAGTGTGGTGGCGGCCAACTGGGATTCGCTGGTGTTCGATATTGGTGGGGATCCGCTCCGTCGGGTGCCAATGATGGAACCGCTGCGCGGAACGGAGGCCCACGTGGGTAGCCTCATCGACAGTTGTGACAGTGCCCTCGAATTACTCCAGAAACTCGAGCGGTAGGACGAGGAGGTAACCATGGCCGAACGTGAACAGATGAAGAAGCAAGCGCCGACGAAGTCCGACGAGGTCGTGGAGCCGGTTCCGGCTACGTCTGAATCGGGAGAGAAGATCAAGGGCGAACTGGATGATCTCCTTGACGAGATCGACGAGGTGCTCGAGACCAACGCCGAGGAGTTCGTCAAGTCGTATGTGCAAAAGGGCGGGGAGTGAATTCTCCCGTCCCGATGCGGTGGATGAGAGTGTGGATCCGGGTGCAGGCCGGCCTGACTAGCCTTCCCGTCGTATGACGCTGCCGATCTTCTCCTCCTCGGACGACCCCGGGCCCAGTTTCGCGGATTTGCTCCGGCGTGTGCGTCCCACCGACGCCTTGCCCAATGGCGGCCACGACCTCACCATTACCCACGGCACCACGGTGCTGGGGGTGCGCTACGCCGACGGCGTGGTGATGGCGGGCGACCGTCGGGCCACCTCCGGAAACCTCATCTCCCACAAGACGATGGAGAAGGTGTTTCCCGCCGACCGCTTCAGCGGGGTGGCCATCGCCGGTGCCGCCGGGCCCGCCATCGAAATGGTGAAACTGTTTCAACTCCAACTGGAGCATTACGAGAAGGTGGAAGGCAGTGTCCTCAGCCTCGAGGGCAAAGCGAACCAGTTGAGTGGAATGGTGAGGAGCAACCTCCCTGCCGCGATGCAGGGACTGGCGGTCGTCCCGCTGTTCGGGGGCTTCGACCAGCGAAGGAACACCGGCCGTCTGTTCCAATACGACGTGACCGGTGGCCGCTACGAGGAGACGGACTACGTCTCTTCCGGCTCCGGCAGCCTGCATGCCAGCACCGTGGTCAAACTCGGTTTCCACCCTGATCTTTCCCGCGAGGCGGCGATCGATCTGGTGGTAAACGCCTTGTATCGGGCAGCCGAAGAAGATTCGGCCACCGGCGGCCCCGACCTGGTCCGGGGCATTTTCCCGATCGTGGCCACCATCACGGTGGCAGGCTACGAGCAGGTGGATGACGCGGAATTACGCCGTTGCGTCGAGGCGATCGTGGCCGGAGGTGCGTCGGCATGAGCATGCCCTTCTACGTTGCGCCCGAGCAGGTGATGAAAGACCGGGCCGACTACGCCCGCAAGGGGATCGCCCGGGGCCGCAGTGCCGTGGCGGTGCTCTACCTCGACGGTATTTTGGTCGTGGCGGAAAATTCATCGGCCACGCTGCACAAGGTGAGCGAAATCTACGACCGCATCGCCTTCGCGGGCGTGGGGAAGTACAACGAGTTCGACCAGTTGCGCATCGCCGGCGTGCGTCACGCCGACCTCAAAGGCTTTCAATACAGCCGGGAGGATGTGGATGCCCGCAGCCTGGCGAATGCCTACGCCCAGATGTTGGGGCAGATCTTCACCCACGAGATGAAGCCAATGGAGGTGGAGATCCTGGTGGCCGAGGTAGGGCTCGATCCGGGGGACGACCAGGTCTTCCACATCCTCTACGACGGCAGTGTGGTGGATGAGGACCGGTACAGCGTGATCGGGGGCGACGCCGAGGCCATTGGCACGAGGCTCGAAGCGGCCTATGAGCCCGGCCTGGATCTCGCCGGCGCGCTACATGCCGCCGTGTCGGCGCTGGCCGGCCCGGATCGCATCCTCACCGGCCCCGAACTCGAGGTGGCTGTTCTCGCCCGGGGGAACGGGCGTCGGGCCTTTCGTCGCCTCGACGACCGCGACCTCTCCGGGATGCTCACTGCTTGAGGTTCCCCCCGGTTAGGTTGACCGCATGGAGCGGCGGATCTTCGGGCTGGAGAACGAGTATGGGGTGACCTGCACCTTTCGGGGTCAGCGCCGTTTGAGCCCCGATGAGGTGGCCCGCTACCTGTTCCGTCGGGTGGTGTCCTGGGGCCGCAGCAGCAATGTGTTCTTGGCTAACGGGTCTCGGCTCTATCTCGACGTCGGGTCGCACCCTGAATACGCCACCGCCGAGTGTGACTCGGTCCTCGACCTGGTGACCCACGACAAAGCGGGGGAGCGCATTCTCGAACAACTGCTGGCCTCGGCAGAGCAACGCCTCGAGGAAGAGGGGATCCGAGGGGTGATCTACCTCTTCAAGAACAACACCGATTCGGCGGGCAACAGTTACGGCTGCCACGAGAACTACCTCACCTCCCGACGCGATGATTTCGCTCACTACGCCGAGGTACTCATCCCCTTCTTCGTGTCCCGGCAGATCTACGCCGGGGCCGGGAAGGTGCTGCAGACCGCTCGCGGGGCGATGTATTGCATCTCCCAGCGCGCCGAGCACATCTGGGAAGGGGTTAGCTCGGCCACCACCCGCAGTAGGCCGATCATCAATACCCGGGACGAGCCCCATGCCGATGCCGAACGGTATCGGCGCCTTCATGTCATCGTGGGCGATTCCAACATGAGCGAATACGCCACGTTCTTGAAAGTGGGGGCCACCGGGATTCTCCTGCGCATGCTGGAAGATCCCGGCCAGGTGCTGCGCGACCTCACGCTTGAGAACCCCATTCGGGCCATCCGGGAAATCAGTCACGATCCCACCTGTCGTCGCAAGGTGCGCCTTGCCAATGGCCGGGAGTTGTCGGCCCTCGATATCCAAAGCGAGTACCTCGCCAAGGCCCTCAAGTACGCGGAGACTAAAGACTTCACGCCGCAGGAGAAGCAAGCCCTGCAAATGTGGGAGCACTGCGTCACCACCATCGAGCGCGATCCGATGGAGCTCGACCAGGAATGTGATTGGGTGATCAAGCACAAGCTCATTGAGGGCTACCGGGCCAAGCACGACCTAGCCCTTACCGATCCCAAGGTGGCGCTGGTGGACCTGCAATATCACGACATCAGCCGCTCCCGGGGGCTGTTTTACAAGATGCAGGACGCCGGCATGGTGACGCGGGTCTGTACCGATGCCGCCATCGACGAAGCGGTGGAGACGCCCCCGCAGACCACGCGCGCTCGACTTCGGGGTGAATTCATCCGCCGGGCCAAGGAGAGCAAGAGGGATTACACGGTCGATTGGATGCACCTCAAGCTCAACGATCAGGCCCAGCGCACCGTCCTGTGCAAAGACCCCTTCCGGTCGCGTGACGAGCGCGTCGAGAAGCTCATCGCGTCGCTCTAGTCCTGTGCCCTCCTTCCGCACTGGGGTAGTGACCGCTCTCCTGTCGGAACGGCCCGGCCTCCAGCGGGTGGAGACCACCTACGGGCGGGCCTATGTGCTCACCCAACTCATCGGCTCGGTGGCGGTCGGCGATGCCGTGGTGCTCAACACCACCGCGGTGGACCTCCACCTCGGCACCGGGGGTTGGCACATCGTGCATTGGAATCTGGCCCGCCAGGAATTTCATGAGCCCGGCCCGGGCCACATCATGAAGTTGCGCTACACGAGCCTCCAGGTGGATGCCGGCAGCGCCGAGGAGCACCATCCCGACATCCCCAGTTCCCTCGAGGGGATGCCCGTGGTGGTGGGGGGTCTGCATAGTCAGGTCCCGTGCATCGCGGTGGCGGTCCGGGCGGCGGTACCCACCGCTCGGATTGCCTATGTGATGACCGACGGCGCCGCATTGCCGATCGCGCTGTCGGACCTGGTGGCGGGATTGGTGGCATCGGGGTTGGTGGCGACGACCATCACGGCGGGACAGGCCTTTGGCGGCGATCTGGAAGCGGTGTCGGTGCCGTCGGCTCTCGCCCTGGCCCGTCATGTGGTGGGCGCCGATGTGGCCATCGTGGCGATGGGGCCCGGAGTGGTGGGCACCGGCTCGACCTTGGGCACATCCTCACTGGAGGTAGCGGCCATCCTGGACGCGGCCGCCGCCCTGGGTGGGCGCCCCATTGCGGCGTTGCGGATGTCCGACGGCGACGAACGGGAACGCCACCAGGGGGTGAGCCACCACAGCCGCACGGCGCTCGACCTCACCCGATCATCAGTGCTGGTGGCGTCGCCCTTCCCGGGGGCGTTCGTCCATGATCGCCACGACGTGCGGGAGGTTCCCCCCCCAGACATTCCGGCACAACTCGCCGAGGCCGGCCTGGAAGTGACCACGATGGGGCGTGGCCCGGCGGCGGATCCGCTCTTCTTCGCGGCGGCGGGGGCGGCGGGGACCCTCGCCGCGTCGCTGCTATGACTGGCTAACCTCCCGCAGGTGTCGAGTCCGAAGTTGGAACGCCTGTTGAACCTGACCGCTCTGCTTCTCAACGCTTCTTTACCGGTGTCGGCCGAGCAAATCCAGACCGCACTGGATTACCCCGACGACGTGGTGGCCTTCCGGCGGGCGTTTGAACGCGACAAGGATGAGCTCCGGGCGATGGGGATCCCGTTGCGGCTGGCGTCGGTTCCCGGGAAACTCCCCCCCGTAGACGGCTACCGGATTCCGCCGGAGGAGTACGCCCTGCGGGATCCCGGCCTCACCATTGATGAACTCGGCGCCTTGCACCTCGCCGCCTCGGCGGTGCAGGTAGAGGGTCTTTCCGCCACCGCCGGGCTCTTGAAGTTGGGGGGGCTCGTGGCGGCGGGGGCTTCCGACATCGGGGTGCGCGTGGCGCCCTTGCCGGCCGATCCTAATCTGGCCTGCCTGTTTGCGGCGGTGGCCAGTCGCACGCCGGTGACCATGCGCTACGGCGACCAGGACCGCACGATCGATCCGTATCGGCTCGAATTTCTGCGGGGGCGCTGGTATCTGACGGGTTACGACCATTTCCGTGAGGCCGAACGCAACTTTCGCCTGGGGCGCATCCAGGGCACGGTCGTCCCCACCGATGGGCCCGCCTTTCTGGCCCCGCGAGCGCCGCTCCAGGGGCGAGCGGAGGGGCCGTGGGAGTTGGGGGACGATGAACCAATCGTGGCTCGGCTCCGTATCGGGGGCCCGCCCGCCCAATGGGCGTTGCAACACTTCGGCCCCGATCGCATCGTGGAGGTGGCCGAGGATGGGTCGGTGGTGATCGACCTGCCGGTCAACCACCGCAGCGCCTTTCGATCCTTCGTCCTGTCGTTTCTTGACCACGCGGAGATCTTGTCGCCGGTGGAGTTGCGCGAGGATCTGATCCTCTGGTTGAGGGGCATCACATGAGTAAAGCGGCGAACGGGGGGGCGGCGGCGCGAATGCAGCGACTGCTGGCCATGGTGCCGTGGATCGTGGCCCAGGATGGCCCGCTCACCAGTGAGGTATGCGCTCGCTTCGAGGTCACTCCCGAGCAACTGGCGGCCGATCTCGAGGTGATCTGGTTGGTGGGACTGCCGCCCTACACCCCCGATGCCCTGATCGATGTGAAGCAGGAAGGAGACCGCGTCTGGATCCGCTTTGCGGAAGTATTCGGCAAGCCACAACGCCTCACCCCCGACCAGGCTGTAGCCCTACTCACCGCCGGAGCCTCGGTGCTGGCCCTGCCCGGCGCCGAGCCCGACGGTCCCCTGGGGCGGGGGGTGCGCAAGTTGGCCGGCGTGCTCGGGGTGGATGTGAGCCAAGTGCTGGAGGTGGATCTCGGTGCGGCGGGGGTGGAGGTTCTTGACCTCCTGCGCCGGGGCGTGAGTGAGCAGAGGCAGTTGCACCTCGATTACTACTCCTTTGCCCGAGACGCCCGTACGCAACGCAACGTGAACCCCTATCTGGTGGAGGCCCAAGACGGCAGCCTCTACCTGCTGGCCTATTGCCACCAGGCCGAGGCTGACCGACGCTTCCGAGTGGACCGGATCGTTTCGGCCACCCTCCTGGACGACACCTTCGTGGCGCCGCCGGCGATGGAGGAGTGGAGACTGTTCGAACCCGATGCCAGCGACCCGCGTGTTGTCTTGGATCTGGACCCTGCGGCGGCTTGGGTGATCGAGGCCTACCCGATGGAATCGGTAGAAACGCGACCGGATGGACGTCAGCGGGTGACCGTGGCGGTGACCGCCGAACCTTGGCTGGCGCGGCTATTGCTAGCCCTGGGTCCGCAGGCCGAAGTGGTGACGGGGCCGCCGGGTCTGATTGACGCCGGCCGGCGCGCCGCCGGTGAGATTCTCGCCCGCTACCCTTAGCCCGTCGTGTCTGAAATCACCGATCCCCCCCTCCCGGAATTTCTCGAAGCCAACCCGCCCGACGGGAGAGGGCGAGGCCTGAACTCGATGCGGGCGGGCGTGGAATGGGTTGCCGTAGTGGTGGGCGCCTTGCTGGTGGCCCTGGTGGTCAAGACGTTTCTCTTCCAGGCCTTCTACATTCCGTCCGAGTCGATGGAATCCACCCTGAAAACGGGTGACCGAGTGGTGGTGAACAAATTTGGTTATGCGCTGCACGACGTGGGTCGGGGGGATGTGATCGTGTTCGAGATCCCCGATGACGCCGTGGGGCCCGACGGCATCAAAGACCTGATCAAGCGGGTGGTGGGTCTCCCGGGTGACACGATCGAGACGAAGGATGGGGCCGTGTACATCAACGATCAGAAACTGGCGGAGCCCTATCTGGACGCCGGCACCATCACTGGTGATCCGGGCCAGGGGAGCAATCCCACGATCCCGCGGCAGGTGGTACCCGAGGGGAATGTCTTCGTCCTCGGAGATAATCGGGATAACTCCGCCGACAGCAGGTATCCGTTCCGGGGTCCGATTCCCCTTGACGACATCGTGGGGCGCGCTTTCGTGCTGGTGTGGCCCCCGTCCTCGGCGGGGGGGCTCTGAGGAGTCAGGCGCCCTCGGCCAGGGCATCGACCATGCGGTTGACGTGATCGGAGTACACCGCATCGATCCCGGCGTCGAGCAGGTTGCCGAGGATCCGCCGGTGTTGGGCATCCCAACCAAAGCACAACACGCCGAAGCGGTGGAACAGTGATGTGCGTCCCCCTGTCCATTCGGCGTGGTGCAGGTTCACGGCGTCGATTCCCTGTTCGGCCATGAGGGCCGCATGGGATTCGGCCCCGGCGGGCATACGGGAGAGAAACGTGGAGTGCACGAGATGGACTTCCGGGGACACCGGGCGCCACTGGGTGAGTTGGTCCAATTGGGGGTGACAGATCCACAGGTGCTCCAGGGCGCCCGGGCCGGCCGCCCGGCCCACGGCCAGCACCCGATCAAACGCGGCGGCGTCCTTCAGATCCAAGGAGATCTCCAGGGTGGTACCCACGGCGTCGTAGAGGTCGGCCAACGTGGGCACATGGGCGGGTAATTCGTCCCGCGTGCACTGGGCAATGGGCCGCGAACGAAGGTGGCGGCGCAGTACCCCGTCGTGATCGAGGACCGCCTCGCCGTCCCGGGTGAGCCACACGTCCGATTCGAGCCCGGTGGCACCGAGGCGCACGGCGAGCACGAACGCCTCCAGGGTGTTTTCGGGCGCGTTGGCTCGCGCGCCGCGATGGGCGAAGCCGATGGGAGGACGCCGCAGAGAGGGGAGCCGAGTGGGCATGGGTTCGCATTGTGGCAGACCCACTCAAGGCGCACGGTGCCGTGGTCGATACAACCTGAGGCGTAATGAATGAATAGGCCGCCGGAGGAGGAGGACACGAGATGACAACGGTGATCAAAGCGAGTTGCTGTGACTGCGGGGATGTCGAACTCGGAGTTGACGATCTCAAGGTGCGGGTATGCACCTACGACGACCAGGGTAGTTTTGTGTTCCGTTGCCCCACGTGCCACATGTCGGTGGCCAAACCGGCGGAGCCTCGCGTGATCGAGCTGCTGGTGGCCTCGGGAGTGCGTCTGGTCAAGTGGCGTCTCCCGGCGGAAATCTTCGAACCGCACCGGGGCGACCCGATCAACCATGATGATCTGATCGAGTTCCACAAACTCCTCGACAAGGACGACTGGTACGAGGCTGTTCTAGACTGAAGGCGATGTCGTTGCTCTGGGCGGTTCCACCGGTGGTCATGACGCTGGCGGGATTGATAAGCCTGCGGTGGCTGCGGCGCATCGCCGAGGCGTCCACCCAGCTACAGGACGAGTTGGCCCTGCTTTCGGAACTGGGAGACTCGGTGGCCGAGGTACGGCGGGCTGGTGCGGAGACTCGCGCCTCCCTGGAGGGTCTGCGCCGGGCCTGACCCCGCCGATAATGGCCGGTAGAGTGCCATCGTGTTCAACGTTGGAGGTGGCGAATTCATCGTCATCATGTTTATCGCCCTCATCGTGCTCGGCCCCCAGCGTCTCCCGCATGCCGCTCGCCAGATCGGCAAGGTGATGGGCGATCTCCGCCGGTTGTCGGAAGGTTTCCAGAAAGAGGTGAAATCCACCCTGGCCGAGGTGGACGACCTCACCCGCCTGACCGACCGTCGTAACGTGCTCGGAACCGATGCGGCTATTGCATCCCCGCCGACCCCGTCGAGTACGAGCGCCGAGGCTGCCATCGCGGCGGTGAGTGAGGCCCCCGTGGCCCCGACCGACCCGGTCGATCCTCCCGTAGCCTCGGAATGAGCAGCGCCGCCGTCCCCGATGATGGGCGCATGTCGCTCATGGACCACCTCTCCGAGGTGCGTCAGCGGGCCATCAAGATCGTGGTGGCGGTCATAGTGGGGATGACAATTTCCTTCATGCTTTACGGGCAGATCTCGAACTTTCTGATTCAGCCCTACTTCAACGCCTGCACCAACTCTGTCTCCGACTGCAAACTCTTGGCGCTCGACCCCCTCGAGGGGTTTGGGGTGCGCATGAAGTTGGCCACCTACGGCGGCATCTTCATCGCCATGCCCGTGATCCTCTGGCAGCTGTGGCGGTTCATCACCCCTGGCCTCTACGCCCACGAAAAGAAGTACGCCATCCCCTTTATGGCGAGCGCCCTTTTGCTCTTCGTCACCGGGGCCGGGATCGCCTACTACACGCTGCCGCAGGCCCTGACCTTCCTGCAGCAGATCGGGGGCACCGACATCGTCACGGCGTATTCGCCCAACAAGTACTACACCTTGATCAGTTACATGATGTTGGCCTTCGGTATCGGTTTTGAGTTCCCGATTGTGCTTGTGTTTGCCCAGATGCTCGGGATCATCACGCCCGACAATCTGCGTCACGTCCGGCGCTACGCCATCGTGGGGATCTGCGTCACGGTGGCAGTGATCACGCCCTCGGGCGACCCGATAAGCATGTTGGCGCTTTCCGTGCCGATGGTGATGTTCTACGAGGTGTCGATCATCCTCGGAAGCATCATCGTGCGGCGGAAGAACGCCCGCGCGGCGGCATGAGGCCACCGTCATGAGTGAATACGGGTTCCCCCTCGACCCCTTCCAGGTGCGGGCGATGACCGCCATCGACGAAGGTCGCTCGGTGCTGGTGGCGGCCCCTACCGGCTCGGGTAAGACGGTAGTGGCCGAGCACGCGCTGGCCCAGGCCCTCGCCGCCGGGGGGAAGGCCTTCTACACGGCCCCCATCAAGGCGCTTTCCAATCAGAAATACGCCGACCTAGTGGCGCGCCACGGCCGGGATTCGGTGGGCCTACTCACGGGCGACAACAGCATCAACGGCGACGCCAGCATTGTGGTGATGACCACCGAGGTCCTTCGCAACATGGTCTACGCCGGATCGCCCGCCCTGCATGGCCTGCAATGGGTGGTTATTGACGAAGTGCATTTCTTGCAGGACCCGTATCGCGGGCCGGTATGGGAGGAGGTGATGATCCACCTTCCGGCCGATGTGCGCCTGGTGTGCTTGTCGGCCACCGTGTCGAACGCGCCGGAGTTGGCCGAGTGGATCAGCACCGTCCGCGGTCCTACCGACGTTGTGATCGAGGAACGCCGCCCGGTCGAACTCCGCAATCTCTACTGCGTGGGCGACAAATCCAACCCGGGGCTCCCCCTGCTCCCCATCCTCGTGGATGGGCTGGCCAATCCCGAGGCCGGTCGTTTCGACGAGGGCCCCCGCCGGGGTGGCGGTCGGCGTCCTTTTTTTACGCCCCGCCGGGTGTCGGTGATCAAACGTCTCCAAGACGAATCGATGCTGCCGGCGATCACCTTCATCTTCAGTCGTAAGGGGTGCGATGAAGCTCGTGATCAGTTGGCGGACGCGGGCCTGCGCCTCACCACCGCCTCCGAAGCGACCCGGGTACGGTCCATCGTGCTGGAGCGGACGGCCTCCCTCGCCCGGGCCGACCTGGAGGCGTTGGGCTTCGATCGCTTTTTGGCGGCGTTGGAGGCGGGGGTGGCGGCGCATCACGCCGGGATGGTGCCCGCCTTTAAGGAGGCGGTGGAAGCGTGCTTCATCGCGGGCCTCACCAAGGCGGTGTTCGCCACTGAGACGCTGGCGATGGGGGTGAACATGCCCGCTCGAAGTGTGGTGATCGAACGACTCACGAAGTTCACCGGGGAAGGACGCGAGATGCTCACCTCCGGCGAGTACACCCAACTGACCGGTCGGGCGGGGCGGCGGGGGATCGACGACCTGGGTTACGCCATTGTGCTGTGGTCTCCCTTTGTGCCCTTTGCGGAGGTGGCGGCGCTGGCTTCGAGCCGGTCCTTTTCTCTCCGATCGGCGTTTCGTCCCACCTTCAATATGGCGGCCAACCTCGTGAAGCGCTACCAGCCGGAACGGGCGCACCATCTCCTCAACCTGTCGTTTGCCCAGTACCAAGCCGACCGGGGGGTGGTGCGGATCGAGGCGCGCATCGAACAGGAACAGCGCGTCCTCGCTCGACTCAACGCCGAGGCCTTCTGTGAACTCGGTGACGTGGAGGAATACCGCCAGCAGCGCGGGGTGGCCGTCGGCCCTCGCGGGGACGGGGCCAACGCAACGGTCACGGCAGCATTGAGCCGGTTGGCGCCCGGGGATGTGGTGGTGGTCGAGGGTGGTGCGGTGGCGGTGGTGTCGGTGGCCTTACGGAAGGGTCACCCCAAGGTGCGGGTGATCGACGAGCGGGGCAAGCCCCGTACCCTCAGCGCTCCCGACCTGTCGGTGGCGCCGATACCGATCGCAACCCTTACCCTGCCGCAGCCCTACAACCCACATAACCGGACTTTTCACCATCATGTGGGAGAGGCCCTGCGGCGGGTGATGAAGGGTCGGGAGCGCCCTCGCCACGATTCGCGGGGCCTCGATTCGGTGGAGGGGGCCGAGACTCACCCCGTGGCGGACTGTCCCGACCGGATGGTCCACCTCCGGGCGGCGGGTAAGGCGGAACGGGTTCGGGGGGCGCTCGCGAACCTGGAGCGCCAGGGACGGGGCCAGACGGGGTCGCTGGCCCGCAAGTTCGATCGGGTGCTGGATCTGCTCGAGGCGTGGGGTTTTCTGGAGGGCTGGGCGCTCACGGCGGCGGGCGAGGTGCTCGCCCGCACCTACCACGAGAGCGATTTACTGGTAGCGGAGGCGCTCGTCACGGGGCTGTTCGACGACCTCGACGGGCCCAGCCTGGCCGCCATGGCCTCGTGTTTTACCTACGAGCACCGGGGGCGCGACCAACCGCCCGCCCCCCGGTTCCCTTCCTCGACCATCCGAGAGCGCTTTGGCGTATTGGCGGGCCTGGCGGCGGACTTGCTGGTAGACGAGGAGGCGGCCGGGCTCCCGGGGACACGCCCGCCGGACGCCGGTTTCGTGCATCTCGCTTACGCCTGGGCCAGCGGTACCGGCTTCGCTGAGGTCCTCGAGCAGGCGGACCTCTCCGGCGGCGATTTTGTGCGAAATATCAAGCAACTCGCCGACCTGCTACGGGGACTCGGGAGTATCGCGCCGACCCCGGCCACCGCTGCTCGCGCCCGGCAGGCCGCCGATGCCCTCCAGCGGGGGGTAGTGACGGCCACCTCGGCACTATTGGCGGTGGGCGACGAGGAGTGGTCCGGTGCCGATTCGTAAGGGCGAAATGTGGGGCGCGGGGGGACCACTCCCGCCCGATGCGGTGGTGGTACGAAGCAACACACACGCCCGGGCGGTGGTTACCGAAGCCCGGCGGCAGGGCCGGGAGATTCCGCCGCTGGCCCTCCTCGGGGGCGACCTTTGTCGCACCCTCGGTGGCACCGGAGACGAGTCGCGCTTTCGCTCGGGCGGGGCCACCGAGGTCGGGGTCGACCTTGGGGCGGTCTTGGTCGATGGTCGGTTGCATTGGTTCATCGCCCATTTGGTGGCGCGGCAGGGCTGGTGGCGCGGTCGAGTTGTGGTGGCGATGAATGCTCAGTTCATCGGGCACTGGGATGTGGCGCCGCGTGGGCACCCCAACGATGGTCGTCTGGAGGTCCTCGACGGCGACCTTCCCTTGGGCACGCGGCTACAGGTGCGGTCACGGCTCGTCACCGGTACGCATGTGCCCCATCCAGGGATCGAGGAGAGTCACGTGTCGAGCCAACAAATCGAGTTGGGCCGACCGACGCCGGTCTACCTCGACGGTGATCCCCTGGGTCCAGCCCGACACCTATCCCTGCGCGTCGAGCCCAACGTTTTGCGCTGTTTCATCTAACCGGCGGGGCCCAGGACCGAACGGGGCGCGGCAGACCCTACGGTGGGGGGATGCAGGCTTGGATTCTCGAGGCGTCGCCGGGACAATACCGATGGGGTGAGGTACCCGATCCCGAGGTGGGAACCGATGACGTGGCGGTGCGTCCGATGGCCACCGCCTTGAACCATATGGATCTCTGGCTCACCCGAGGTCGGCCGCGACCGACGCTGCCCCATGTGCCCGGCTGCGACGTGGCTGGCGTCGTGACGGCTGTGGGCACCGGTGTGACCTCAGTGGTGGTGGGCGACGAAGTGGTGGTGAACCCGGCCGTGGCCCCGATGGAGGCCATCATCGCGCTGGGCGACAACGCGCCGATGGGACGGGGCTTCCAGATCCTGGGCGAGCAGCGCTGGGGTGGTCATGCCGAGATGGTGGTGGTTCCGGCGCGCAATGTGGTGCCGCGTCCCCCCGATCGTTCGTGGGCCGAATGTGCCGCGTACCCGCTCGCCACCCTCACGGCGTGGCGCATGCTGAAACGCGCCCGGCTCGGAGCGGGGGAGCGGTGTGTGATCGTGGGTATTGGAGGCGGTGTGAGTACGGCGGCCCTGCATCTGGCCGTGCGGATGGGAGCCGAGGTTCATGTGACCTCTCGTGACGCCGCCAAACGGGAGGCGGCGCTGATCTTGGGCGCGGTGGCCGCCTACGACTCAGGCGAGGACTGGCCGGTGAAGGCCGAGGTAGTGGTGGAGAGTGTGGGCCCGGCCACCTGGGACCGCTCGGTGGGCGCGCTGGTGCCGGGTGGACGTCTCGTGGTCTGCGGGGGGACGTCGGGCCCCACGGTGGAGCTCAACATCCCCCGGCTGTTTTTCAAGCAGATCGAGGTGATCGGCTCAACCATGGGCGGCTACGGCGAGTTCAGCGAGGTCACGCGCCTCATGGGGCAGGCCCTTCCCGTGACGGTGGACAGCACCTTTGCGCTCGCCCAGTATCCCGCCGCCCTCGCCCATCTCGAATCGGCATCCCAACTCGGCAAGGTTGTGCTCCTGCACGGGTAACCTGACCGAGTGAACCTGACGTCGTTGAAATCTCGCTTAAGGGACGCAGTAGAGGACCGTTCCGAGGTCTTGCTAGAGGCCTCGCAGCGGATCCACGACCACCCTGAACTGGGTTATAAGGAACACTTCGCCCACGATCTCCTGAGCGGGATGCTGGAGGCGGAGGGGTTGGCGGTGGAGCGGGGGGCCTTCGGCCTGGATACAGCCTTTGTGGCTCGGGCGGGCCATTCGGGGCCCCGGATCGCGGTGCTCTGTGAGTACGACGCTCTCCCCGGTATTGGTCATGCTTGCGGCCACAACATCATCGCCGCCGCCGGACTCGGGGCCGGTCTGGCTGCCGCGTCGGTAGCCGAGGAGGTGGGAGGTCAGGTGGTGATCCTCGGAACCCCGGCGGAGGAAGGCGGGGGCGGCAAGATCCTCATGGCCCGGGCCGGGGCCTTCGAGGGGGTTGACGCCGCTTTGATGGTCCACCCCGCTGGGTATGACCTGACTCGCATGAATGTGATTGCGGTGCAGGAACTGTTGGCCACCTATACCGGGAAAGCGGCCCATGCGGCGGCGTTCCCCCAGGATGGGCGCAATGCCCTCGATGCCGCGGTGCTGGGGTACCTGAACGTGGCCGCATTGCGGCAGCACATTCTTCCCACTGAACGCGTTCATGGGATCTTCGCCGACGCGGGGGAGAAGGCAAATATTGTGCCGGCTCGGGCGGTGGCGGAGTGGTTGGTGCGCTCGGACAGCATTGCCTCCTTGGAGCCCCTCAAGGAGCGCGTGGTGGCGGCATTGCGGGCCGGAGCGAGCGCCACCGGCTGCGAGTTGGAGATTCGGTGGAGGCCGGTGGTCTATGCCGACATGCTGGACAACGAAGTGATGCTGAACCTCTATAAGGCCAACGCCGGTGCCTTGGGCCGCACCGTGATGGAGCCAGATGCCCAGCACCAGGTGGTGGGGAGTACCGACATGGGCAATGTCAGTTACCTCGTTCCTTCGATTCATCCCATGGTGGCGGCCGCCCCGGCGGGCACCCAGATTCACACCCCCGACTTTGCCGACCATGCCCGGGGTGCGGGCGGTGACCAGGCGGTGGTAGCGGGAGCGCTGGCCATGGCCTGGACGGTGGCGGACCTCTGGCTCGGTGAGGGTGTGCTCAGCGCCGTGCAGGCCGAATTCGACCAGACCATGGCCCGAGTGGGTCCCGCAGGCCGCCGGTCCGCCATTGGGGAGGGCAGCGGGGCGTAACCTGCTGACTCCACTGTGTTGAGGACCCTTCCATGACCGTCTACATCGCCGAGGACTACACGCCCACTGAGGCGGATATCCTGCGGCGCTACTTCACGAACCTCGATGGGCCCGTGTTTGCCCTTGTGAATCTGCCCGAGGTGGTCAAGGGGGCGCTCTTCGCCCGTTACTCGCGTAGTCCCAAGAGTCTGCGCCGACTGTTCCTGGATGAGTTCGTAGGCGAGCTCGACATTTCTGGCGATGCCACCATCGATGCCACCGTGGGGCTACGACGGGCCGAGGAACTTTACGACCGGGTCTTCTTCGAATATGGCGACGACTCCGTGGCGCAACTCGGCGGCGTGCACCTCGCCTGTGAACAGGCCTCGAACTTGCTCACCAAGGTCCTCGAATGGGGCCGGCTCATGGCCTACCTCGAGCAGTCCACTCGGTACATCGCCTACGACACCCGTCTGGGCGGCCGCTACCGGTATTACCGTGATCCGGAGGTACTCGGCAGCAGCCTCGGCCTCCGGTACATCGGCGACATGGATCGCCTCTTCGACTCCTACGCCGAACTGGTGCCGCTCATGTCGGACTTCTACCGGGACTGCTTTCCGAAGGATTCCGCCGACTCCGACTTCGTCTACCGCCAGGCCATTCGGGCGAAGGCGTTCGATGCTGTGCGCGGTGTGTTGCCGGCCGCCTCCATTTCCAATGTGGGTATCTACGGCACCGGCCAGGGCTATGAAGCCCTGCTCCTGCGCATGCGGTCGCATCCGCTGCCGGAGGCACGGGCCTATGCCGATTTGATGCTGAGCGAACTTCGCAAGGTGATCCCCAGTTTCCTGAAGCGGGTGGACCTCGACGACCGGGGCGTTGCGTGGAGTACCTATCTGGCGAGTACGCGCTCGGCGGTGGCGGAGATCGCCGACGACCTCTTCCCGAGCGGGAGCGAGGTTGCCGATGGGGATGCCGCCGTTCAGTTGGTGGACTGGGACCCCGATGGCGAAGTGAAGCTCGTGGCGAACATTCTCTACTCGCACACGCACGTCGCGGAGGCCGTCTTGGAGGCCCGGGCGCGGCTCATGACCACTGATGAGCGTTTGGCCATCATCCAGGCCTACGTGGGGGATCGGGCCAACCGACGCCACAAGCCGGGCCGGGCCTTCGAACGTCTTACTTATCGCTTCGACATCCTGGCCGATTACGGAGCCTTCCGGGATCTGCAACGCCATCGGATGCTCTCCCTCGAATGGCAAACCCTCAGCCCGTGTCATGGGTACACCCGCCCGGAGGCCGTGGATCTCGCCGGCTGTACCGAGCGCTTCGACGAAGTTATGGAACGCTCGGCGTTGCTCCACGATGCCCTCGCCGAGCGCTTTCCGGCCCAGGCCCCTTACGCCTTATCGCTGGCCTACAAGGTGCGGTTCTATCTTCATCTCAACGCCCGCGAGGCGATGCATCTCATCGAATTGCGCACCACCCCCCAGGGTCATCCTGCCTACCGGACCGTTGGTCAGGACATGCACCGGCTCATCGCGGAGAAGGCCGGGCACCATGCCGTGGCGGCTTCCATGAGTTTTGTGGATCACTCGCCCGAGCCCAACCTGGAGCGCCTCGACGCCGAGCGCCGGGCCGAAACCCGCCGCCAGACCCGCTGATCAGAGCCGCGGTGTTGCCAGCACAGCGATCTGTGTGCCTATGATCCCGCCCGAACGCCCCCCCCTTACAGAGGATTCTCATGGCCGACGACGAAGTCCTCGAGGAAAACGACGATCTCGAGGAGATGGGGGAAATCGAGCCGTCCGACGACGGTGATCTCGACGACGGTGATCTCGACGATGGCGATCTCGACGACGGCGATCTCGACGACGGTGACGATGAAGCCGGCGATCTGGACGACGACGAGGAGGACGGGGACAGCGCCGTTGAGCCCGTCAAGGCCAAGAACGATGACGAGGATGCGGAGGACGAGGAGGAGGACGACCCCGATGACGTGGAGGCCGATCTCGACACCATTCTCAAGGACCGGATTGCCGCGGCGGAGGAAGAGGAGGACGAGGAGGAGATCTCCGAGCCGGAGCCGACGGGCGACGGGGTGGGCCGGATTTTGCCTAAGCGCCCGGGAGAGTTTGTGTGCCAGTCCTGTTTCCTCGTGAAGCATCCCAACCAACTGGCCAATGCCAAGCGCAAGCTCTGCTCTGATTGTGTCTGAAAGGCACTGATCGGGGGATGTCCTGATCCCTCGGGGAGGGAAGTAGCGTTGGGGTTCGTGAGCGGAGCCGACAAGACCCCGGGTGAGCAAGCCATCGAGGTATTGGTCTACGCCCCGATTGGGCTGCTCTGGGAGGGTGCGTCGCTCCTGCCGCAATTGATTGAAAAGGGGCGCGGGCAGGTGGCCACGGCCCGCATGATCGGTCGGTTCGCGATCAAACAGGGTCGAGGCGAAGCCACCAAGGCGGCCAGCAAATTCCAGGACCAAACGGCGGGTTGGTTGGACGCCGTCAGCGATCGTCTCACGCCGGCGGCGCCGGCCCCGGTGGCCAGTCCTCGCCCGGCCCGTGCCGCGGTCACCGCCCTCCCGAACGCCTCTCCTGGGCGCCGCCGTGATGCTTCGTCGTTGGCCATCGCCGATTACGACGGTCTATCGGCCTCGCAGGTGGTCAACCGGCTGGCGGGCCTCACGAAATCAGAACTCGAGGCGGTGCGGCGGCACGAATCGGCGCAGCGAGGCCGCAAGACCATCCTCTCCAAGGTTGCGCAGCTCCAGGGCTGATACGGGTGATGTCACCGCAAGAGGCGAGCCGGCCAGCGACGGTTGCCGATCTTCCCCGGTTGGAGGAACTGGCCCAGGAAGCGGTTGATCACCTGCGCCCGGGCCGCGGGGGAGAGGTGTGGGCTCGCCGGAGCGCTCGCCACGCCCCCTTCCATGATGCTCTCGCCCGCGAGTTGGCCGACGATCACCATCACGTGGTGGTGGGGACCGTTGACGGTGTGGTGATGGGCTACGGCGTGGCGGGCATCGAAGTGTTGCGAGACGGCGGGCGGCTCGGGGTGGTCACCGACCTCTACACCGATCCTGGTTGCCGGGAGATCGGCCTCGGTGAGTTGGTGATGGAGGCATTGGTCCACTGGTGCGGTGAGCACGGTTGTTTTGGGGTGGACAGCCTGGCCCTCCCGGGCGACCGGCATACCAAAAACTTCTTCGAATCCTTCGGCCTGGTGGCGCGGGCCATTGTGGTCCACCGCCCGCTCCCGTGATCTCGCCGCTCCCCGTGGTGGCGGTGATGGCCGTGGCGGTGGATCACGACCGCGTCGCCTTGGTGCGGCACGGGAACGGCCCCGCCGGGGGCCGCTGGTCGTTGCCGGTCGGGGCGGTTGGCTTCGGTGAGACCTTGATGGAGGCGGCTACTCGCGTGCTGCGCGAGGAGACCGGTCTGGAAGGGGTCTGCGGAGCGCGGTTGGATTGGTCCGAAGACATTCTCCCGGACCGCCATCGGGTGGTCCTCGCCTTTGCGGTGGCGGTCATCTCCGACGATGGCCCGCGGGCAGGCGACAACGTCGCCGAGGCGATGTGGGTGGAACTTCACGAAGTGGCGACGCTCAACCTGGCCGAGGGGCTAGCGGAGTTCCTTCACGATCAGGGCGTAATCGCCACTTTTACGTGAGTTTCACTTGCCCTTCCATTGGGGCGGTCGCTTCTCGATGAAGGCGGTAAGCCCCTCGGAGAAGTCCTCGGAGGCCATGGCCTGGGCCATGCCCTCCATCGACATCTTCCACCCGATGTCGTCGGGTGCATTGGTGGCTTCGAGCACGATCTTGCGAGAAGCCCGCACGGCCACCGGGGCATTGGCGCAGATCTGCTCCGCCAGGGCCACGGCCGCATCGAGGGCCGTGCCGGGTTCCACGAGACGGTTCACGAGGCCGAAGTGATGGGCCCGGGTGGCATCAATCGGATCGCCGGTGAGGGTCAACTCCATAGCGATGTTCAGCGGGATCTTGCGACCCAGCCGGAACAGGCCCCCGGCGGCAGCCACCAGCGACCGCTTCACCTCGGGGATCCCGAAGGTGGCGGTGGTGGAGGCGACCACCAGGTCACAGGACAAGACAATTTCCGTACCGCCGGCCAGTGCCGGTCCGTCGACCGCCGCAATGATGGGCTTGGTGCGCTCGCGCTGCACGATGCCGGCGAAGCCGCCGCGAGCAGTGGCCAATCCGGCGGCGTTGCCCGCGTTGATCTCCTTGAGGTCGGCGCCCGCGCAAAACACCGGTGCCACGCCGGTGATGATGCCCACCCAGATCGAATCGTCGGCTTCGATCCGGTCGATGGCCTCCTCGATCCCTTGCGCAACGGCGGCGTTCACCGCGTTGCGGGCTTCCGGGCGGTTGATGGTGGCGACCGCGAAGGATCCCCGTTGTTCGAAGTCGACGGCCATAGGTTGGACTCTAGTCAGCAGGGGTTACCTTGACGAAGGCCAACACAGGAGCAGCGGCCGATGGCCATGGGAACGGGTGAATCGGTGGGCCGGCTGAGTTGCCACTTCTGCGCGTCCTATGACGTGGAGCGGCTTTACCTGGCCTCGGTGCACCTCGACTCGTGTGCCTGCCGAGGATGCGGAGCCAGGTGGGACGAAGACCCCGCGACGGGCGAATACTGCGGTCGCTCGGGCAAGGAGAGCGGGGTTACTCCTCGGCCGTAGTGATGGGGGCCGCGACGACCTGATCCGCGACGACCTGATCCTCGACGACGGGGGCCTCGATCACGGGGGCCTCGACGACGGGGGCCTCGATCACGGGAGCCTCGGGGGTGGCCGCGTCGATCACGGGAGCGTCTCCGACGGGGGCCTCGGGGGTGGCCGCGTCGATCGCGGGAGCGTCTCCGACGGGGGTGTCGGAGGTGGCCGGTGCGTCGGCCGGTTTCTTGGCGGGAGCCTTCTTCGGTCGCCGCCGTTCCGTCTTGGGCCGGGGAGCACTCCGGTCCGGGGTGATCTCATAGATCCCGGCGATTTTGGGGATTCGGGTGGCCAGTCGGGCGATGGTGGCCCGCACATCGGGATGAAGTTCCTTAGGGAGCGAGACGGGGATCACCTTGTCGCGCACCGGGGCGAAGGCCAAGGCATCGAGAACCGCTACCCAGCGATCGGGGGGAGCCTCGGCGGTGAGAGCGGCTCCGGCGCCGTCGATCAGGCGGCTGGCGAGTTCCGGGGGCAGCGGCCAGCCTGCCTTGGGCGGATGGGAACTCAGCCGCAGGGCGCGCACGATGCGGCCGACGTCGAGGTTGGCGATCAATTCGGTCAACCAGGCTGTGTGCTCGGCCTCCACTCGCGCCGTGAGGCCGGCCTGGAGATCGCGAACCAGCGCCTGACTTTCCTCGTCGCGTCCGGCGGCGGCGGCCGTGGACACCACGGATCGGAGATCCCGAAGGTCAAGGACATCGAGGTCGCGATGGGCGGCCTCGGCTCGGTCGCGCCACTCGGCCGTGCGCACCTTCGGAACGAGCTTCTCCGCCAGTTGGAGCAGGGGACCCGACGGGATAGCCGCTTCGCCGGCGGCGGTCCGTTCGGCATTTTGTTTCGTGATGGCGAGACGGACCGCGGGAAGGCCGCCGAGGACGATTTGGTCGGCAATGGGGTGCTGCTCTGCCGGCAGCGCGGCGATCATGGCGCTGCGATGAGCCTTCCCGGCCTTCAGGCGCTTCGTCTTGGGCCGATCGATGACTGGAATCGCCGGCGCCTCCGGACGCGTCCGTTGGGGGGGCCGGTCGTTGCCTTCGCGGCGGGGGCCGCGGGGTTTGTCGCGGGTGGAGTCGCCACGATTCCCGCGCGGGCGATCCCCTTCACTCTGGCGGCTCGTCAGGGTGGAGGTGACGAGCGGTTCGTCCTTGGCGGTGGAGATGAACTCCAACAACTCAGGTTGCTCGCGGGCTCCTTTGGGGGGAAGCACACCCACAATGGAGATTCCGTCGACGAAGAACTCGGCGTCGACCCGCAGCACGTCACCCACCTTGGCCGCCGGTGGCAAGAGCGTCGCGGCCACGGATCCCTTGGGCGCCTTGGCTCCGGCGGCTCGCCAGGTCCAGGACCCGTCGGCTTGCGCGCTCGTAAGCTCAATGTCGATTCTGCGAGGCATTGGGGGTGTGCTCCGGTCTGCGGGGCCGCGGTGGCCCATGAGGCGCTAACGGTAGCGAACCGACGGCCTTGTGACTAACGCCGAGCCCAACCGCCCGGCTGGGCGGCCAGAGCCGCCACGTGATCGGGGAGGGTGGAGGACGCGATATCGGCGAGGGTTGTCTCCTCGAGGACTCCTCGCAGGGCGACGCGAGTGGCCACCCAAATCCGCTGGAGATCTCTCGCCGGGCCGGCGTAGTCCACCTCCTCGGGTGACTGGCCGTGCACATCGGCCAGCGGGCCCTCCACGGCCCGGATGATGTCGGCCACGCTCACTTCGATCGGTGGTCGGGCCAGCCAGTAGCCGCCGTCGGAACCGCGTTTGCTGCCCACAATCCCCGAACGACGCAGTTCCGACAGAATCGTTTCCAGGAAGCGGGGCGGGATTGATTGGGCCGCCGCAATCGATTCGGCCTTCACGGGAACTTGCGCGTGGCCCTGGAGGCAGGCGTCCGCCAGTTCAACGGCGGCCCGTACGGCGTAGTCGACTTTCGCGGTGATGCGCACAGCGGGCGGCTCAGCCCGTGCACACAGCGGCGAGGCTACTGAGGTCACTGACGCGCTGGGATTGACGGACGACGTTGCGGTCGAGGCCGTTGGTGAGATAGCAGAAGGAGAGCCCGGTGGCAGGATCGGCCCAGGCGATTTGGCCCCCCACGCCGTTGTGTCCGAAGGCCCGGCTCGAGACGGTGCGGCCCATACCGCGCTCGTGAGAGCGGCCGTCGTCGCCGGCCACCACCACCCCCCGCGTTCGATTCACCGGGTAGCCGAGGATCGGAACAGGGAAGGTGTTTCGCACCGTGGAGGTGGCGTCGGACAGTACGGCTGGATCCCAGAGACCCTGCGCGTTGGTGAGCAGCGATTGGTAGAAGGTGGCGACATCAGCGGCGGTGGAAATGCCCCCGCCGCCGGGAATGCCCACGGCGCGAACCTCGGGAAGATTCAGGGAGAGTGTGGCCTCCTCGGTCACTTCCCCCACATCGATCTCCCGCACGCCAAAGACCGCTTCGATCTCATCGGGGTGGGCGGGGTCTCCCGTGGCCACGAGGGTGGCGATGTTGGTCTGGGCGGCGAGGGTGGGGCCCAGCACAAAGGTCCGGAGGTCCAAGGGATCGATGAGGCGTTGGCGGACCGCCTCGATGTGATCGTCACCGGTGACGGCGTAGATGAGTTCGGCCAGTACCCAGTGGGCGCTAGTGGGGTGGTATTCGTACTGGGAGCCAACCGGCCAGTTGAGGCGCCACATGGCAAAGGCCGATTGTCGGCCCCCGCGGCTCGCCCAGAGCGGGGGGCCGAGGGGGGCTTGGGGAAAGCCCGAGGTGTGTTGCAACACATGATCGAGGGTGATCTCGTCTTTGCCGTGGGTCCCGAAGTCGGGAAGGACATCGGCGATTCGGGTGGCGGGGTCGAGCAGGCCCTCGCCCATGAGTTGCCACACCACCGACGCCACCAACGGCTTGGTGGCAGAGAACATCGTGAAGCGGGTATCGGCGGTGGCCGCGCCGAAGGTTTCGTTCACCACCACCTCACCGTGAAGGGCCAGCGCCAACTGGCAGGACGGCAGTAGTCCCTCGGCCACCTCGGCGCGTGCTCGATCGAGGAGAGCAACTACGGCGGCAGAGTCGACGGTTTCCATCGGCCCCACGTTAGTGCGAAGCCCCTTCGTAGGTTGGGTGTCGCGTTGGTGGCCCGGGAGTGCCATACATTGGGTGCATGGCGGCTCCGCACCTTCTGCCCGAACCTCCGTTGCCGCGCGGCGAACGCATCGAACTCCCCGGTCGTGGTTCGAGCTTTGTGCGGGTGGTGGCCGGCCCCCCCGGAGCGCCCACGGTCGTGTTGTTGCACGGATGGATGGCCAGCGGGGGGCTCAACTGGTTCACCGCCTTCGACGCACTGTCGCAGCGTTACAACGTGGTTGCTCCTGATGCTCGTGGTCACGGCCGAGGGATTCGTTCGCGTCGGCGCTTCCGGCTGGCCGACTGCGCCGACGACGTGGCGGTGCTCATCGAGGAGTTGGATACCGGGCCCGTGATCGCGGTGGGCTATTCCATGGGCGGGCCGATCGCCCAGTTGTTATGGCACCGCCATCCCGAGCACGTGAAGGGCCTCGTGCTGTGTGCCACCGCCTATCGCTTCGTGGCGGGAGCCCGGGAACGCTTCGTGTTCGCATCATTGATGGGCACGGCGGCTGGGACAACCCGGGCCGGGGCGGCCTTGGCTCGATTGCCGGTGGCCTCGCTCCGCCGATGGGGTCCGCACGGTTCCTCGAGCCCGCCCGGCACGATGTCGTCGTGGGCGGCGGGGGAGATGGGTCGTCACGACATCGTCAAGATCATGGAAGCGGGTGCAGCCATTGGGAATTACAACGCCCATCGGTGGATCAGCGATATCGACGTGCCCACCACGGTGGTGGTCACCGAACGGGACCATGCCATCGATGCTGGCGAGCAGCGGAAGATGGCGGCGCTGATTCCCGGCGCGGTGGTGCAGTGTGTGGAGGATGGCCACGTGGTGTGCGCCAAGCGCGAGTTCGGGCCGATCATGGTGCGGGCGGTGGACTCAGTCCACGATCGGATCGTGGCCCAGCGCTCCCGTCGCACGGCTCGCTGAGCGCGTCTCGGTGGGCCCGCTTCACGGAATCCGAGTGGTCGAAGTCGCCGGGATCGGACCGGCCCCGTTCGCCGCCATGGTGCTCGCCGATCTCGGCGCCGAGGTGGTGCGGGTGGATCGCACCAACGCCGTGGGCGGGGATCCGAAGGCGGCCCGCTACGACATCCTGAGTCGGGGACGACGATCAGTGGCGATTGATCTCAAGGCCGAGGACGGTGCCGAGGTGATGCTTCGCCTCATCAGCCAGGCCGACGTGCTCGTGGAGGGGTTCCGACCCGGGGTGGCCGAGCGGTTGGGCATCGGCCCGGAGGCGTGTCTCGCCCGCAACCGGCGCCTCGTCTACGGCCGCATGACCGGATGGGGTCAGGATGGCCCCCTCTCGGCCACCGCCGGCCACGATCTCACCTACTCAGCGGTGGCGGGAGCGCTGGCGCACATCGGGCGGGCCGGGCAACTTCCGACGCCGCCGTTGAGTCTCGTGGCCGATTTCGGTGGGGGCGGGATGTTGCTTGCCCTCGGGGTGGTGTCGGCTCTGCTCCATGCCCAGCGCAGTGGTGAGGGACAGGTGGTAGATGCCGCCATGGTCGACGGCGTCGCGCTGTTGATGGCCCCGTTTTTCGGAGCCAGCGCCATGGGCTACTGGTCTGACGAGCGGGGCACCAACCTGCTCGACTCGGGCGCTCCGTTCTACGACGTGTATCGCTGCTCCGATGGCCGCGAACTGGCGGTAGGGGCCATCGAGCCGCCGTTCTTCGCCGCCTTGCTCGAGGTGCTGGATCTTCCCGCCGAGGCGGTGCCCGATCAGAACGATCAGAGCCGCTGGCCTGAGTTGCGCACCATCCTGGCGGAGGCCATCGGAAGCCGCCCGTGCTCGGAGTGGGTGCGTCGTTCGGAGGGCCTTGATGCCTGCATCGCCCCCGTGCTGACAATGGGGGAGGCCCGGGATCACCCGCATCTGGTGGCGCGCGGCACCATTGTCCAACCCGATGGTGTGCCCCAGCCCGCGCCCGCCCCTCGATTCTCCGCCACTCCGGCCACGCTCGGGGCCCCCCCGGCGGTGCCGGGCCAGCACACCGACGCCGTGCTCGCCGACTGGGGTTTCCGTGCTGACGAGCGAGACCGTCTGCGGGCCGCCGGGGTCATCGCCTGATCGTTCGGCGCTCTCTGCCGGTGTGTTAGAAAGAAATGGAACACGTTCTATTTCGCCGCAAGGAGGGTCATGACGATGTATGTCGCGTACACGGATGAGCAAGAGGCGTTGCGTCATGAACTCCGGGACTATTTCTCGGGCCTGATGACGCCCGAGGTGGTGGCGGAATGCGCCGAGGGCGAGACGGGCGGTCCGGCGTGTCTCGCCGCCGTGCGCAAGATGGGGGCTGACGGGTGGCTCGGGATTGGCTGGCCGGTGGAGTATGGGGGTCAGGGCCGCACCGATGTGGAGCAGTTCATCTTCATCAACGAAGCCTGGCGAGCCGGTGCCCCCATACCGTTTCTCACGATCAACACGGTTGGTCGCACGATTATGGACTACGGCTCGGAAGCCCAGAAGCAGTTCTTCTTGCCCAAGATCCTTGCCGGCGAACTGCATTTCTCTATCGGTTACACCGAGCCGAACGCCGGAACCGACCTCGCTTCCCTCACCACCAAAGCCGTGAAGGACGGCGAGGAGTGGGTTATCAACGGGCAGAAGATCTACACCTCGCTGGCTAGCTACGCCGACTACATCTGGTTGGCGGCCCGCACCGATCCCGATGTGAAGAAGCACGCCGGAATCACGATTTTCCTCGTCCCTACCTCGGACCCGGGTTTCTCGTACTCGAAGATCGAAACGATGGTGAACGCCAGCACGTACAACACCTTCTATGACGACGTCCGGGTGGGGGACGACGCCATCGTGGCGGATGTGAACAAGGGCTGGAACCTCATTGTGAACCAGTTGAACTACGAGCGGGTCTCCTTGGGTCCTCCCGGCACGGTGGAGCGGGTCTTCGACGAGGTTCGCCAATGGGCCCAGGACACCAAACGGCCCGATGGGTCGAGGGTGGTGGATCAAGAGTGGGTCCAGATCAGCTTGGCCCGCGTGCACGCCAAGTTGGAGTTCGTGAAGCTCATCAACTGGAAGGTGGCCGCCGCCGGTGGTGCCAATCCCGCCGATGCGAGCGCCACCAAGGTCTTTGCCACGGAGTTCTACACCGAGGCCTACCGCCTGTTGATGGAGATTCTTGGCCCCAATGCCTATTTGAGCAGTGGCTCCAGTGCCGCCATGCTCGCCGGTCGCCTGGAGCGGGCCTTCCAGGGCTGTCTGATTCTCACCTTCGGCGGCGGCGTAAATGAGGTGCAGCGGGACCTGATCGCCCTATTCGGAGCGGGCCTGCCCCGCGTGCCGAGGCACTGAGGAGTATCGGATGGACTTCACCTACAGCGACGAGCAACAGGCGATTGCTGACCTCAGCTATCGCATCCTGTCCGAGCAACTCCCCACCGAGGTGCTGCGAGACCTGGAACGAAGCGGCGAGTGGTTTGCCGACGACGTGTGGTTGGCGCTGGCCAAGGCCGACCTCCTCGGCATTGCCCTGCCCGAGGCCGATGGGGGCGGCGGTTACGGCCTCATCGAGGCGTGTGTGATTGCCCAGCAAATAGGCCGCACCGTGGCGCCGGTGCCGTACCTGGCCACCATCGTGGCGGCGGCGATGCCCCTGGCGCACTTCGGCTCCGACGAGCAACGCCAGCGGTTCTTGCCCTCGGTCATCGATGGCTCGGCCACCCTGTCCTTGGCCCTGTATGAGCCCGACGACGTGGACGTGCCTGTGCTCCCCGCCACCCGGGCGACGCCGGAGGGTTCGGGTTGGCGGCTCGACGGGGAGAAGTCGTTGGTGGTGGGGGCCAACCGTGCCGCCGTCATGCTCGTGCCGGCGCGCACCGGTGAGACCACGTCGGCGGTTTTTCTCGTGGACCCGAAGGCGGTGGGCGTATCTCTCCAGCGTGAGACGGCGGTCACGGGAGAACCCCAGTGGGGGGTTCAGCTCGACGGAGTACTGGTGGATGCTGACGACCGGCTCGGCGAAGCGGACCAGGGGAAGGAGATTGTCGACTGGACGTCCGCCCGCTGGGCGGCGGCCATTTGTGCCACCCAAACCGGTGTCTGTGAGGAGGCGCTGGCCATCACCGCCAAGTACGTGTCGGAACGCGAGCAGTTCGGGAGCAAACTCGGCACCTTCCAGGCGGTGGGTCAGCGGGTGGCCGATGCCTACATCGATACCGAGGCGATTCGCCTCACCGCCATCCAAGCGATCTGGCGCCTGTCGGAGGGCCTCGAGGCCGACGACGAGCTGATGACGGCCAAGTTCTGGGCCGCCGATGGAGGTCAGCGGGTGGTGCACGCCGCTCAGCACCTTCACGGGGGCATCGGAGTGGATCTCGACTACCCGATCCATCGCTACTTTCGCTGGGCCAAAGTGCTCGAACTCACTCTTGGTGGTGCCACTGCGTCGCTGCAACGCCTCGGGAAGAGTTTGGCGACCAACCCGGTCGCTGGGTCCTGAGTAGTCTCCTGCACAAGGATTTCTCGTTCCGTTTCAGGCAATGTCCGAGCCATGCTCCCAGGGGGGATTACTCATGAGGTACATCCGAGGTTGTTCGGTGCTGATGGCACTCGTGTTGTTGGCCGGAGCGTGCGGACGCAGCGACGAAAGCGCTGATCCCGGTGGCGCTGATCCCACCAGCACGACCGCCGGTGCCGATGGCGACACCCTGTTGGCCAATGGCGGGTTCGGCGATCTCGTGGCCGTCTGCGAGGAAGGCGATGCCACCGGGGCCACCGCTCAGGGTGTGACCGACACCGAGATTCACGTGGGCACCGTCTCGGACAAGGGCGGCCCGGTGGCGGGCCTCAACGAGGAGATGTACGACACCTCGGTGGCCTTCGTGAAGTGGTGCAACGAGAAGGGCGGCATCAACGGGCGAAAACTGGTGCTCGACGACATCGACGCCAAACTTTTCGAGTACGAGGCGGCGATCACCACGGCCTGCGAAAAGGATTTTGCCGTGGTGGGCGGTGGGGCGGTTTTCGACAATGACCCGAACGGTGTGCGGGTGGCCTGTGGGCTGCCCAACATCCCTTCCTACGTGGTCTCGAAGGAAGCCCGGGTTGCGGAACTGCAGGTGCAGCCGGTGCCGAATCCGCTGGACCGTATTGGGGCCGGCCGCTATCACGCCGTGAAGAGGGAGTACCCCGATGCGCTCAAACACTACGGGATCATGGCGGGCAACCTGCCGTCGATCCTCCTGGTGCGCGACCAACTCCTTTCGGTGGCCAAAGAAAATGGATTCACGGTCGATTACAACGTGATGTATGCCCCCACCGGTGAGACCGGCTGGGACAACTTCGCTCAGGAAATCAAGGCCAAGGGGATCAAGATCCTCGAGTACGTCGGTCAGCCTTCGGATGTGAAACTCCTCAACCAGGCCTTCAAGACCGCCGGGTATTACCCCGACGTGCTCATGCTGAGCACGAACTTCTACGACAAAAATTACGCCACTGAGGCTGGTGCCATCGCCGGAAACCTGTACATCCAGTCGGCCTACTACCCCTTTGAACTGGCTAAGGACAACAAGGCCACCCAGGACTTCCTCGACCTGATGAAGCAGTACAACCCCGATGGCAAGGTGGCCGTCCTGGGCACCCAGGGCCTCTCGGCATGGTTGCTTTTCGCCCGGGCCGCCAGCGCCTGTGGGTCTGAACTCACCACGACGTGTCTGATCAAGAACGCCGGGGCGAACCCGGTATGGACCGGTGGCGGCCTGCATGCCCCTCAAACGCCGGGAAATACCGAGCCGTCGGCCTGCTTCTTGATCCTCAATCTGGATAAGGATGGGTTCAGCTACAACGAGAAGGCCACCGCTCCCACCGACGGCGACAGCCTGTACAACTGCGATCCGAAGAACGTCTCGGACGTGAGCAGCTGAGTGGACCAATTCCTCAGCCTGACCGTGCTGGGGGTGTGCACGGCATCCATCTTTGCCCTGGCCGCCAGTGGGTTGGTGCTGACGTACACCACCACCGGGATTTTCAACTTTTCCCACGGCGCCATAGGGATGCTCGGAGCCTTCGCGTACTGGCAGATCCATGACGACTGGGGTTGGCCCACCCCGATCGCGCTAGTCCTGGTGCTCGGGGTGCTGGCCCCCCTTCTCGGGATGGGCATCGAGCGGGGCATCATGCGCTTTCTCACCGATGCCCCTGAGACGGTGCGCATCGTGGTCACCATCAGCCTGCTGGTGGCGCTGTTGGGGGTGGGATTCTGGCTGTGGCCCGCTGAGGAAGCCCATCCCACCTCGCTGCTCTTCGGCGGCGAGAGTTTCACGCTGTTCAAGGTGGGGATCACCTACCACCGGGCGAGCGGGGTGGTCCTGGGTATTCTCGTGGCCCTGGGCCTTCGGGTGCTCCTCTATCGCACGCGGGTGGGCCTGGACATGCGGGCGGCGGTGGACAGTCGTTCCCTCGCCATGCTCAACGGGGCTCGGCCCGATCGCTCCGCTTCCCTGGCCTGGGCCATCGGCTGTTCCACGGCGGCCTTAGCGGGAATTCTGATCGCCCCGGCCCTCTCGCTCAACCACATCTCACTGACGCTGCTCATCGTCAGTGCCTACGCCGCCGCGATGATCGGCCGCCTGCGCAGTCTGCCGATGACCTTCGTCGGGGCCTTGATCTTGGGTCTGGCCGACTCGTACGCCATCGGCTACATCCCCACGACCAATGCCTATTTCTCCGCCTTCCGCTTTGCCATTCCGGCACTGTTGCTGTTCGTCGTGTTGCTGGTCCTGCCCAATCCGCAGTTGCGGAGCCGATCCATCCGGGCCTCCAAGGAAGAGATTCCGCGCACGCCGTGGAAAAACGCTTTCGCCACGGCGGCCGCCATTGTGATGGCGGCGGTGGTGATGGCCAATGTGCTGGGCGACGCCGACTCCCTCCGGGTGTCCAAAATTTTTGGGATCGCCTTGATCGCGCTGTCCTTGGTACCGCTCACCGGCTTTGGGGGCCAGATCTCCTTGTGCCAAATGAGCTTCGCCGGGATCGGTGCGATCGTGATGGCGCATCACGGTCAGGCGGGCCAACCAGTGGCCCTCGTGTTCGTGGCCCTGATCTGCTGTGTGGTTGGCGGCCTCGTGGCCCTGCCCGCCCTGCGACTGTCGGGGATCTACCTGGCGCTGTGCACCGCCGCCTTCGCTCTCTTTCTCGATGTCTGGGTGTTCCGGCTGCCGGCGTTCGACCTCGGGCCGTGGAACATCAAGTTCTTCGATGTTGGCATCATCGCCGTGAAGCCATTGGATGTCCCCGGGGTCAACGATTCGTCGAACGCGGCCCATCTCGTGGTGCTTTCGGTGGTGTTCGCGCTGTTCTATCTCCTGGTGGTGGGGGTGCGGCACAGTAGATTTGGTGAGCGGCTGTTGGCCATGAAGGACAGTCCGGCGGCCTGCGCCACCCTCGGACTGGATGTCACCCGGTTGAAGTTGGCCGTGTTCGGCCTCTCGGCGGCCATGGCCGGGGTAGGGGGCGCCCTGTTCGCCGGCACTCAGGGTTCGGTGAGTCCGGATCGCTTCTCCCTGTTCGAAAGCCTGCCGCTTTTGCTCCTGGCGGTGGTGGGCGGCATCGGGACCGCCGCCGGTGCCCTGTTTGCTGGGCTCATCCTCGGCGGGCTGCCCATCATCATTGGCATCTGGCCCGCCTTGGCCAGTCTCAATCGGCTCCTTCCGGGCACGATGGGCGTGGCCCTGGGTCGGAATCCCAACGGTGCTGTTCACGACCTGAGTGCCCGCTACCGAGTGCTGTTGGGTGCGCCCAGCCTGCTGGCCGGCCTGGTGGTGGCCCTCATGGCGGCATCGGCTCTGGCGATGGCCGGCGTCATCTCCGGATGGGGGCTCACCTTCGCAGGGGTTCTTGCGCTAGGGGTGTTCCCCCCGGCCGCCGAGTTTGTCGTGGCCCGCCGCAACCCCGGCACCGCCCCCCCGGCGTTGGAGTGGGCGGGAATCGATGGTCCCTTCACCGGCGAGGAACTCGAGCGCGTGAATGAGGGGCTGCATCTCGAGGAGGTCTCGGTATGACCACCCTGGAGGTGCAAGGGGTGAGCGTGAACTTCGGGGGCAGGATGGCCCTCACCGACGTCGACTTCGGCGCGGTGGCCGGAACGGTTACCGGGCTCATTGGTCCGAACGGTGCCGGGAAGACGACGTTGTTCAATGTCATCTGCGGCCTTCAGGCTCCCACGGCGGGTCGGATTGCCATCGATGGTGTGGACGTGACCCGTCTGCCGCCGTTCAAACGGGCCCGTCGGGGCCTAGCCCGCACCTTCCAGCGGCTCGAACTCTTCGGACTCCTCACCGTGCGCGAGAACATTTACTTGGGGGCGTCGGTGGCGAAGCGGCCCCAGCCCGACGCGGTGACGGCGGGTCTGATCGATCAGCTTGGCCTGTCGGCGGTAGGTGATGAGCGCACCGATCGACTCCCCACCGGTCAGGCTCGGGTGGTGGAGTTGGCTCGTGCCCTCGCCACCAACCCGAAGGTGCTGCTGCTCGACGAACCCGCCAGCGGTCAGGATGAGCGGGAGACGGCGGCCTTTCGCATCGTTCTGCAGCAGGTGGCCGAGGAAGGGGTGGCGATCGTGCTGGTGGAGCACGACGTCCAACTGGTGATGGACGTGTGTAGCGCCATCCATGTTCTGGATTTGGGCAACGTCCTGGCCAGTGGGTCCCCGGCGCAGGTCCAGCAGGATCCGGCGGTTTTGGCCGCCTACCTCGGGTCGGTGCCCCATGAGTGAGCCCCTGTTGGAGGTGCGAGGGCTTCGAGCGAGTTACGGCTCCATCGAGGTGCTCCACGGGATCGACCTCGAGGTGCCGGCGGGGTCCGTCGTGGCGGTACTGGGTCCCAACGGAGCTGGCAAATCAACGCTGCTGTCGGTGCTCGCCGGGCTCCATCCCGCCAGCGCCGGCGATGTGGTACTTGGCGGTCGGCGGGTGAATGGAGCCCGGGCCGATCACCTGGCCCGGGCGGGGTTGTGTTTGGTCCCCGAGGGGCGAGGGATTTTTCCCAACCTCACGGTGCACGAACATCTGCGCATGGTCACCCACTCCGGACGGCCACTGGCGGAGATCGAGGCGGAGACCTATGAGAGGTTCCCCCGCTTGTCCGAACGCCGGAGTCAGGTGGCCGGGACCATGTCGGGAGGGGAGCAGCAGATGTTGGCCCTGGCCCGAGGACTCGCCGCTCGACCGGGTCTGTTGATGCTCGACGAACTTTCGATGGGACTCGCACCGCTGATCGTGGAAGAGCTTTACGACCAGGTGGCCGCCATCGCCGCCACCGGGGTGTCGATCGTGGTGGTGGAGCAGTTTGCCAATGCCGTGCTCGGGGTAGCAGACATTGCGGCGGTACTCGTGCATGGAAGTATCAAGACCGTGGGAACGCCGGCTGAAGTCGAGCTCGAGCTCGGCACGGCCTACCTTGGGGCCACCATCTCATCATGACCATCTCTCCTCAACCTTCCGGAGTTCAGTGACAATGGACACCCAGCCCGATCGCATTGCGCAGTTCAAGGCCGACGTGGCCGAGATGAAAATCTCCGATCCGTCGGGGTCCCGGGACCAGATGGCCACCCGGGTCGGGTTGGGGGCTATGGGGCTGGGGGTGGTCTTGCCGATCCTCGCCTACGCCATGTCCAACGGCACCCAAAACGAGCTGGCCCAACGCGATGCCATCATCCTGGCTCTCCTGGGGGTGGCGTTGTCGGCGGTGGGCGCGGCGCTTTATCTGAAGGGCGCGATGACATCGTTCCTGCGCTTCTGGCTCGTGCGGGATCTCCATGAGCGCCGGGCCCAGACTGATCGCCTGTTGGCGGGTCGCGAGACACCTACCGCCGAGGGGTGAGCGGCCCCGCCCGGCGGCCGGGCGGCACCGCTCACCGCGACGAGATCGTTACGCCTGGGGAACGATCGTCTTCTGCTCGATGTAGTGCTCGAGGCCTTCCCGACCGAACTCCCGGCCGATGCCCGAGGCCTTGAAGCCGCCGAAGGGCGCCACGAAGTCCATCGTGTAGCGGTTCACTCCGAAGGTGCCCGTGCGAACCCGCCGGGCCACATCCATGCCGGCTCCGGTGGGATCGGCGGTCCAGACCGAGCCCGCGAGCCCAAACTCACTGTCGTTGGCAATGCGAATGGCATCGTCAACGTCGTCGTAAGGAATAACTGTCAACACGGGTCCGAAGATCTCTTCCTGGGCGATGCGCATCGAGTTATCCACATCGGCGAACACGGTGGGCTGCACGTACCAGCCCTTGGCGATGCCAGCGGGTCGACCGTTTCCACCCACTACGAGGCGCGCACCCTCCTCCTGACCGAGGGCGATGTACTTCTCGACCCGTTCCTGCTGGCGCTCGGCCACCAGTGGACCGATCTCGGTCGTGGGATCGTCGGGGTCACCGACGGACATGGAACCCACGGTTTCGGCGAGGGCCTCGACCACTGTGTCGTAGTTCGCCCGGGAGGCGAGGATACGGGTCTGAGCAACACAGGCCTGACCGTTGTTCATGAGGGAAGCAAACTTGAGGCCCTGCATGGTGAGGGCAATGTCGGCATCGTCGAGGATGATGGCGGCCGACTTACCGCCGAGTTCGAGGCTCACTCGCTTCAGTTGCTCACCGCAAATAGATCCGATGATGCGTCCGGCGGCGGTGGACCCGGTGAAGGCGATCTTGTCTACGCCACGGTGACGAACAAGGTGCTCACCTACCTCACGCCCGGCGGGGATCACACTCACAACGCCCTCCGGGAAGCCGGCCTCCTCGACCAGTTCCGCCATCAACATGGCATCCAGGGGCGTCTCGGGCGACGGTTTGATGACGATGGTGGACCCAGAGAGCAACGCCGGGGCCAGCTTGGACATCGTGACAAATTGGGGCACGTTCCAGGGCACGATGGCCCCCACCACGCCCACGCCTTCTCCCCGCACGATCACGGGGGTGCCGAGCATGCCGGTGCGCTCATCCTCCCACGGGTAGTTCTGGGCTTCGGTAATGAAAGTGTTGAGCATCATCCAGGCGGCGGGGGCCTGACCCAGTTGCGAGAAGCTGATCGGGGATCCCATCTCGGTGGTGATGATCTGCGCCATCTCCATCATGCGAGCGGCGTAGAGGTCGCTGAAGCGCTGGACGGCGGCAATGCGCTCCTCGGGCGACATACGGGGCCATTCGCCCTCATCGAACGCCATGCGGGCGGCGGCCACGGCGCGGTCGATGTCGGCGTTGGTACCTTCCGGAACCCGGCCCACCAGCTCTTCGCTGTGGGGCGAGATGACCTCGATTACTTCGCTGCCGGCGGGGGCGACCCATGCGCCACCAATAAACAACTTCTCATGGACCTGCATCGCTGAGCTCCTTAGTAGTGGATACTGAATTGCTAGACGGTGGTTTCGCCCCGTGCGACTTTGAGGGCCCACGGATAATCAGGTTTACCGCTCGGGGAGCGGACCACCTCGGCGACGTAACAGACCTCTTTGGGAACCTTGTACCCAGCAAGGTACCTACGACAATGCGTGGTGAGCTCCTCAAGGCTGGGTTTTTGCCCCGGCCGGGCCTGGAGGACGGCGGTTACTCGTTGGCCCCACCGTTCATCGGGAACCCCGACCACGATGGCATCGAACACGGCGGGGTGGGCCTTGAGGGCACTCTCAACCTCCTCGGGAAAAATCTTCTCCCCGCCGGAGTTGATGCACTGCGAACCGCGGCCGAGGAGCGTGATGGTGCCATCGGCCTCGAGGATCGCCATGTCCCCGGCGAGGGCGTAGCGAATGCCGGTTGATCCCACGACGAAGGTCTCGGCCGATTTCACCGGGTCTTTGTAGTACTCGATGGGCACGTTGCCACGCCGGGCGAGACGGCCCTGTTGGCCGGTGCCGGCCAGGATTTCTTCGTAGTGCTCATCGAGGACCACGGCGTCGCGGGCGGCGGCAACAGTGGGCCCGCCGCCGCTGTTTTGGGTGTCGCCCTTGGCCACCGTGCGCATGCCGTTGGAGCCGGTTTCCGAGGAGCCGATGGCGTCGATGATCAAGAGGTTAGGGAACAGATCAAGGTACTGATCCTTCACCGTGGGGGAGAAGATGGCCGCAGTCGACGCGAGGACGAACAACGATGAGAGGTCGAGGGCGCTCGGGCCGCCCATCTCGGTCAGGGCCTCGATCATGGGCCGAGCCATCGCATCGCCGGTGATAGCCACCGTGTTGATGCCCTCACGTTCGATCGTGCGCCACACCTCGGTGGGGTCGAACCGCTTGAGCATCACGACGAAGTTGCCCTCGAAGGCAAACCGCAGGAATCCCCACTGGGCGGCACCGTGCATCAACGGGGGCAGGTTGAGGGAGCGCAGCGGGCTCTCCACCGTGGTGGCTTTCTCGGCCAGCGTCCACTCGCTGTCCACCCGCTCATTGCTGTAGGCGTCGATTCCACCGCCGAGGGCGAAGAACACATCCTCATGGCGCCACACCACCCCTTTGGGCATACCGGTGGTTCCGCCGGTGTAGATGATGTATCGATCGTCGTCCGACCGCGGTGCAAAATCACGGTCGGCGGAGCCCGACGCCATGGCGTCTTCGAAGGCAACCGACCCGAGAGCGGTGAGGACAGCCGAGGGGGCGGGGCTGTCATCGGTGATGTGGATGAGATGTTCGAGGAGTGGCAGCGACTGGCGCACGGCTTGAATGCGAGGGGCAAAGCCCTGGTCGTAGACCACGGCCTTGAAGTCGGCGTTGTCGAAGAGGTACGCCAACTCATCTTCGACGTATCGGTAGTTCACATTCACCGGCACCGCCCGGATTTTGTAGGCCGCCAGGGCAGCCTCGATCCATTCGACGCTGTTGAAGCCGTACACGCCGATGTGGTCGCCGGGGCCAATGCCCTGAGCCATGAGGTGGTGGGCGAGTTGATTGGCTCGGCCCTCGAGTTGCGCGTAGGTCCGCCGCTGTTCCCCCACAACCAAGACTTCTCGATCAGCCACTGAATCGACGGTGTGTTCAAAAAGATCAGCGATGTTGTACGCCATATCCGCTCACGTTACGTCCGCAGGAGCGGACGTGCCCAAGTTGCCGCCACCCGCCCGTGATTCGATGGCTCAGCGGGGCTGCTGGGCGGGTTCACTTTCGGGGGCTGCTGGCCGCCGGGGTGCGGTGAAACGGGCGACCCGGGGTTAGGCGGAGCGCGCCGGGCGGGTTTTCGCGACGACCGGTCGGGTTTCGATGGCCGCGAGAAGTTCAGCCATGGCCGCCTCGACGTGGCTGACGAGGGACCAGACATCCGGGACGAGTTCGCGGCACACCATGAAGCCGATGTCCACGTTGTCCATGTAGGACAGCACGGTGATGTTGAGACCGGCGCCTTCCATCACCGGCCCCATCGGCAGCGTGTATTCGAGTTGCGCCCCGGCGAAGTAGAGCGGAAACGGCGGTCCGGGAACGTTGGAGATCACCACGTTGTGGATGGGACGGTGGCGGTCGCTCAGGTTCATGCCGGAATAGAGGCGGGCGGCGAGGGCGAAGGTGGTGGGGGCGGCATGCTCCGCCCAGTCCTGGAGCAGGTTGGCCCCAATGACGTTGTGGTCGGCCTTCGCTCCCTGAGTAGTGGCGTGGATGACCCGGAGGCGTTCGAGTGGATCGGCCACATCGGTGGCCAGGGTGGTGAACATGGCCGACACCTTGTTGTTGGTTTCCCCAGTTTCGTCGTCGCTACGGACCGATACCGGGCACACCGCCACCAGCGGTGCCTCGGGCAGGGCATCGTGGGCGAGGAGGTAGCGCCGCAGGGTGCCTCCCATGAGCCCGAGCACCACGTCGTTCACCGTGCAACCGGCCGCGTCTTTTATCCTCTTCACGTCATCGAGTTTCACCCGGGTGAAACTCATCCGCCGGTGGGGGGTGATCGATCGGTTCCAGGGCGTAGGGGGCGCGGTGAGGGGTACGGCCCCCACCACGGTCTCGTTGTCGCGGTGGCGTGCCACCAGCGTGTTCAGGGTGCGGACGGTGGATCCCAGCAGCGGCAGGAGGCGGGCCTGGCGACGCACTCTGGAGGAGAGGGCATGGCTCATCATTTCAAGATCGGAGGGGATCGGCTCGGGCTGGCGCTCCTCGGGAGGGTCGAGGTGGCGGCCGCCGGGCTCCACATCGAAGAGGTTGACCATCAATTCGGCGCCCGACACGCCGTCCACTGCGCAGTGGTGCATCTTGGTCACCACCCCGATGTTGCCATCGGCGAGATTCTCCACCACGTAGAGCTCCCACAGGGGTCGGCTGCGGTCGAGCGGGGTGCTGGCGATCTGCGCGGCGACCTCCGCCAGCTCTTCATGCCCACCTGGAGCCGGCGCTCCGATCCGTCGAATGTGGTAATCCAGATCAAAGTCGGGGTCCTCCACCCAGATCGGGTGGTTGAATCGGAACGGGACCGTCACGAGCCGACGGCGGAACGGCGGGACGAGGTGGAGGCGCGAGGCGATGAAGTCCTTGATCTTGGTGAACTCGTAGCCACCCGGCATGGTCGACGGGTCGAAAATGGCTGTCATCGCCACGTGCATGTGCATGCTCGGTGTTTCGAAGTACAGAAATGAGGCGTCCAGACCGGAAAGGCGTTCCATTTCTCCAGTATTGACGACCGGACCCAACTTCGCCTGGGGAACCCGGAACGGGCACAATGGGAAAATGATGTGGGCCTTTTTGGCGGTGAGCATTTTGGGGCTCCTTCATGCCCTCAACGGACTGTTCCCTCGTAAGACGCTCACTCCCGTCGGCCTGTGGAGCTTCATGGCGGCGTGGCTCACCAATGAACTGGTGTGGCATCACGTGTTCATGGGCCTGTTGTGGACCGCGCTGTTCGTGGCCCTCGGGGTAGTGGGATCGGTGGTCGGAGTAGTGGCGCTGGCGCTGATGGCGATGACCGAAGGGCTCCTCATTTACAGCGCCCGCGTCGGTCATCGCAGCGCGGCGGTGATGCAGGAGGCGTTGGCGCCCATCGGACCGCCCCCGCCGGGCCCGAAGTTCCCGATCCTCCACCTCCTGTTTCCCTTCCTCGTGGGTCGTCGCCGGGGTCTCCGTAAGCAGCGCGACGTGCCGTTCGCGGTGGCGGCGGGCCGCACGATCAAACTGGATGTAACGATTCCCTCGGCGCCGGTGCCCGGGGGAGGAACCCGCCGACCGGCGCTCATCCAGATCCACGGTGGTGGGTGGGTCATCGGCGACAAACGGGAGCAGGGCCTTCCCCTCCTCACCCACATGGCCGCCCAGGGCTGGGTCGGCTTCAACGTGAACTATCGATTGAGCCCGGCGGCCACCTTTCCCGATCATCTGGTGGATCTGAAAGCGGCGTTGGTGTGGATCCGCCAACATGCTGATGAGTACGACATCGATCCCGACTTCATCTGCGTGACGGGCGGATCGGCCGGCGGGCATCTCACCGCCCTTCTGGGGCTCACGGCGGGAAATCCTCGCTTCCAACCCGGGTTTGAGGACGCCGATACGTCCGTGGCCGCCGCCGTGCCGTTTTATGGAATCTACGACTTCACCCCCGGCGGCACGTTCGGATCTCACGCCGAGATGTACCACCGATTCCTCGAACCCATGGTGATGAAGGCCTTTGTGGCCGAAGAGCCCCGCCGCTTCGAGGAGGCCTCCCCGGTGCACCACGTATCCGATGCTGCTCCCGCCTTCCTGGTGATCCACGGCGATCACGACACGCTGGCACCCGTTGAGGACGCCCGAGCCTTCGTGGAGAGGCTGCGCGCCGTTTCACATCAGCCGGTCCTCTATGCCGAACTACCCGGAGCCGAGCACGCCTTCGAGGTGTTCCCCTCCGAGCGCGCCGCCAGGGCGGTGGAGGGAGTGGCCCAGTTTCTCTCCGATCGGTGGGCGCGCCGCCAGGCTCCCGTGGAGCGAGTGTTGCGGGCCGACTCGCCGGTCCTGGCGGAGTGATCCCCGGGTTCGGCGCGGGCGGAGAAGTCAACGGAGTAGAACCTGTTCTAGTCTGAAAGCGTGGATTTCGAGGACACCCCCGAGGAAGCGGCGATTCGGACCGAGGCCCGGACGTGGCT
>VFJN01000120.1 GCA_009886035.1 Actinomycetota bacterium | reverse complement strand
CGCAGCAGATTGCCGAGCAGGTCCGCGACTCTGGCGTCCAGCAGGCTCTTGAGCCCATGTCGCCTCCCGACCGCAAAGTTGTGCATGACACGGTGAATGACATCGCTGGAGTGCGCACCCTTTCGGAGGGCGAGGACGCTCGCCGCCGGGTGGTCATCCTTCCCGAGTGACGGGGCGGCCGATCGTTCTGATGACGGCAGCCGATTCGGGCTGTCATGGTCGAGCGGGGGGTGAACCATGACTCTGTTGGAAGTGTTGTTGCGGGCTCGCAGCTTCGGGTTTCTCGGGCCGGGACCGGTGGAGGATCATCTGGCCCACGCCACCGGATTTCTGGAAGCGCTCGGTCCCGTCACGGGTTGCGTGGTGGATCTGGGTAGTGGAGGTGGGGTGCCCGGTTTGATCGTGGCGATCGAACGGCCGGACCTCAACGTCGTACTGGTGGATTCCTCGGTGAAGCGATGCGAGTTTCTCCACGAGGCTGTGGGCCAACTCGGTGTGGCGGTGGCGGTGGTTCAGGGTCGGGCGGAGGTAGTGGGGCGGGGGCCGTTGCGGGGACTGGTCGATGGGGTCGTAGCTCGCAGTTTTGGTCCGCCGTCGGCTACCGCAGAGTGTGCGGCCCCCTTTTTGCGCCGGGGGGGACGCCTGGTGGTGAGCGAACCGCCGGTAGCGGAGAATCGTTGGCCGGTGGCTGGGGTGGCACGACTGGGGCTCCGGCCACTGTTTCGGACGGTGACGTCGCCGGTGATGCAGGTACTGGAGCAGGCATCTCCCTGTCCGGATGAGTACCCCCGCCGGGATGGTGTGCCGGGTAAGCGACTCTTGTTCTGACCCGGGTGGTCGGTTCCCGAGGGACCACCGCTGGCCTACCGGGCGTGAGGGTTGTCGCCGGGCGGTGTCGGCGTTTCCGATGGTGCCGTGGCGGGCTGGATAACCCTGTCCTCCGCGACACCGGTGGGCTTCTCCCCATCGAGTACCCCGCTCGTCATGGTTGAGGGTTGTGCCAAGCTGGGGTGTACGCGTCGAGTGGCGTCCGGTGCCTCAGTCGTAACGGCTGCTCCCCGGCGGCGAATCGTCGAACGGGTTGGCTGGTGGCGGTGGCGGCATGTGGCGGTGGCGGCTGGTCTGGACTCTCGGGCCTGGCCCGCCTCTCTCCTATGGCTGGATGGCTGGGCGAGATGTTCCACGTGGAACACCCAGTTTTTCTGGTTGGCTTCGTGGGGGTTTGTGGGGGTGGCGGTTCGGGCAGGTTCGGTGGCGCGGGGGACGGTGGCCCCCGACGGCCCTCTCCCCCTTCCGCCCTCTCCTGTGGCTGGCTGGATGGGTGGCTGGGATGTTCCACGTCGAACACCCCAGCTTTTTGGGGCGGCTTGGCGGTAGTTCGTGGGGGTGGCGGTCCGGGCAGGTTCGGTGGCGCGGGGACGGTGGCCCCCTTCCGCCCTCTCCTGTGGATGGCT
>VFJN01000093.1 GCA_009886035.1 Actinomycetota bacterium | reverse complement strand
CATGAGTGCAGCGAGATCGACCCCGGCCCCACCGACTCGGTCGGTGTCACCACCGCCGCAGTGGCCGAACGGTTCGAACTACACCCCAACGTCGCCCGCCATCACCTCGACAAACTGGCCGGCGGTGGCTACGTAGAGGTTTCCGTCGAGCGCAGCGGTACCGGTGCCGGACGTCCCTCGAAGCACTACCGGGTGTCGTCTCCCGAGATGACCCTCGAACTCCCCGTGCGCCACGACGACCTCCTCGTGACCCTGCTCGGCAAAGCCCTCTCCCTGCTCCCCGACGGCATCGCCGAGGCGATGGCCGAAGAGGTAGGGGTGAGATACGGAGAGGCGATGGCCGAGGCCATGGGCGGGCCCGGAGTGGCGGCCCTGGCCGACGCGGCCTCCACCGGAGCGGCCCAGAAATCCTTCCGCACCGCCCTGCACGCGGTGGCCGACGCCCTCACCGCCCACGGGTTCGCCGCCCATGCCGAACGTCATGGTGACGGACTTCGCATCGTGTCGGACCACTGTCCCTTCGGGGATGCCGCCATCGAGCACCCGGTGATCTGCGCGGTAGACCGCGGCCTCGTGCGCGGCATGCTCGGCGCCCTCTACGGACAAGCCGACACCGCCACCTCCGAGAGCCGTCCCATGGGCGACGATCGCTGCATCACGTCGATCATCAGCTGAGCGGCTTGTGACGCGGCACTACCTGGACCACGCGTCGACCTCGCCTTTGCGCCCCGAGGCGCTCGCCGTGATGACTGAGTGGCTGGGCAAGGCGGGCGACCCCGGACGCATCTATGCCGAGGGGCTCGAAGCCCGGGTGGCGGTAGAAACCGCCCGAGAACAGGTGGCCGACCGCCTCGGCACCCGCCCTCGTTCGGTGGTGTTCACCAGTGGGGCAACCGAGGCAATCGCGGCGGCCTGCTGGGGGGCGGCCGAGCGGGGTACGCACCAGGTACTGACGGCCGTGGAGCACTCCGCCGTACGACTCGGGGCGGAGGCCAACGGCAGCGTGACGCTGGTGGGCACCGATCACCACGGGCGCGTTGATCCCGACGAAGTGCTCAAGGCGGTTCGCCCCGACACCGCCGTCGTGCATATCCAGTGGGGAAACCACGAAGTAGGCACCAGGCAGCCCGTGGCTGAGGTGGTGGCCCGATGCCAATCGCAGGGTGTCCTTGTTCACGTTGACGCAGCCCAAGCGATCGGCCACGACACCATAAACTTCGACGATCTCGGCGCCGATCTGCTGTCGGTGTCGGCCCATAAGTTCGGCGGTCCCACCGGGGCGGGTGCCCTGCTGGTGCGCCGCGGCCTGCGGTTGCGACCACTCCTGCTCGGCGGCGACCAGGAACGAGCCCGGCGCGCCGGGCTCGAATCGGTGTCGTCCATCGCCGGGTTCGGGGCCGCCGCCGCCGCCGTGCAGACTGAGACCGAGAGCGCCGAGCAGCGCCGCCTAACCGAGCGCATCGGGGCGGCCGCCACCGAGTGGGTGGGGGTGCATCGGTATGGAGATCCCACCGACCGGCTCCCCCACCTTGTCTGTCTGGGGATCGATGGCATCGAGCCCCAGGCGGTCATTCTTGGCCTCGATCGCGCGGGGGTGGCCGCCCACTCCGGCAGCGCCTGCTCGTCGGAGGATCTCGAGCCCTCGCCCGTCCTGGAGGCCATGGGGCTAGACGCGCACCGCAGCCTCCGTTTGTCGGTGGGATGGAACACCACCAATGCCGATGTCACCGCCGTCATCGACGCCCTCCCGCCCATCCTGGAGGGGTTGCGCTCGCTGCGCTGAGGGTGCCGCGCCGATCCGGGGGCGCGGCTATCCTCCCGGCGGAATGGGGAAGCTGTACCTGATACGCCATGCCGACGCCGGCCATCGCCGTGATCACGACGGAGCCGATGAGCAGCGACCGTTGTCCCCACGAGGACAGCGCCAGGCCACTGCCCTCGCCGAGCAGTTCGCCCACAATGGCCTCACCGTTCTGCTGGCCAGTCCCTTTCTCCGCTGCGAGCAAACCCTCGCACCCCTCGCCCAACGCCTCGATCTGCCGGTGCAGAGCGACCCTTGCCTCACCGAAGGGGCCGGAGCGGCGGGAGCCCTGGCCACGGCGGAAACCCTGCGCCATACGAACGCGGCCTTCTGCAGCCACGGTGATGTGATCCCCGATGTCCTCGATGCCCTCCTGGCTCAGGGTCTGAAACTCAAAGACGACCTCCGGTGGCAGAAAGCCTCCACCTGGGTCCTGGCCTGGGATGCCCACCGAATCACCAAGGGTCACTACCTCCCCCCGTCCGGCTGAGGCTGATTCAGCCGCCGCCGGTGACGGCAACAGTGGTGGTACTCGACGCGGCGGCTTCGAGCCGGTCGCGCAAGGGGACAACGATGTCGCGAATGTACGCCGGTGCGTCGAGTCCGTCGAGCAAACGGAGTTCCTGCAGTGCCTGAGCACTCAGCCCATTCCGGTCGAACACCACCGCCAGGAAGGCGTGCACATCGGGGTAGTCGGCCTGAGCGGTAGCCACTTCCAAGAGTTGGGTCAGACCCTCGGCGCGCTTCCCCGACAAGAAGAGGTACCAGCCCCGGTAGGTGAGCGCCTCGCGATTATCGGGGTCGGCGACGAGTACGTCGTCGTAGAGGGCGATCCCGCCCGCGTAGTCCCCCTCGCTGCCCCGACGGCCCGCCTCATTGAGTTTCTCCGTACTGGACTGGCGGATGCCGCCGGTGAGCGTGTCGCCGGCATCGCGACGACCCGAACCCTGCGCCACCAAGACCGCCGCCAGCAGAGCGAAGAGCACCACACCCCCCAACGCCACCCAGGACCGGCGGCGACGCACCGGCACCGCCACCCGCACCGCACCCTGCTCGATCGCCCGCAGGACCGTCGCCGCCCGGGCGGTGTAGTCGTCCTTGAGCGCGCCGTAGTCCTGCTCGTCGATGTCGCCGGCGTCGTGTTCGCGCTCGAGATCCTCCAACGACCGCAACAGGAACGCCCGCTGGTCCTCCAAGTCGCTCATCGCTCGTCCAACGCCTTGTTCACCAGAATCCGGTCGGCTTCGGTCGCGTGACGCGTGGTGGCGCGGCGCCAGCGCGCCACCCCGGCGGCCACCCCGGCGAAGCCCAGGATGAGGACGAACACCGGGACGATCCACACCAACCCCTCGAACCCACTCGCCTTGGGGATCAGTTGCACATCGTCGTAGGTGGCGGAGATCGCCGTGCGGATTTCATCCGCCGACTCCCCCGCCTCCACCCGTTGGGTGATCTCGTTGCGGATCGCTTTGGCGGCGGCGGAATCCGAACCCGAAACCGACTGGCTGCGACAGGTGGGGCACTTGAGGGTGGCGCCGATAACCCGGACCTGTTCGGCGGTGGTGCGGGGTGGACCCGTCTCCAGCGTGGCGCGGCCCAGCGAAACGAGCACAAGGGCGCCAATGACGATCCACCCCCACCGTCGAAAGCGGGGATGCCGAACCAGTGCAGTCACTCCGGCGCCCCCTCGTACTGGGCGATGAGGTCGTCGACTTCGGCGGCGGTCACCCCGCCTACGAGGCGCTGCACCACGATGCCGTTGGGCGCCACCAGGAACGACTCGGGTACGCGGGCCACGCCGTAGTCCACCCCTACCGCGCCCGCCTCGTCGACCACCACCGGCCAGTCACCGCCGTTCTCGGTAAAAAACCCCTGCGCCTCATCGGCGGTGTTGTCGAACAAGACACTCACCAAGGCGGCGTCGCCGGTGCCGGCATGACGGGCCTGGAACTTGGCCAGTTCCGGGTGCTCCTGCACGCAGGGAATGCACCAGGTGGCGAAGAAGTTCACCACCACCCAGCGGCCCCGGTACTCGGCCAGATCGAAGCTGTCCCCGGCCAGGGTGGTGCCCACAATGGCCGGGGCGGGCCGACCCAGGAGCGGACTTTGCCGGCTGCGTTCACCACTGGGGGAACGGGTGGCCAGCACGGCAATCAACAACGCCACCACCACGGCCAACGCCACCGCCACGATCACCATCGGCCGCCCCTGCTGCACCGGACCAGGGAGCTCATCGGAGCGATCCGGCTCTGCCCCTACCTCGCTCACTCCGACCCCCTCAGGGGGGGCACCGGCACGGGATCATCGAGAGAAATCAGCGCCGATACCGGGTCGGTTGGTACCCGCCGACGGCCCGGCCACGCCGCCAAGATCGTGCCCAACACCATCACCCCTCCGCCTACCCACAGCCAGAGGGCCATGGGTTGAATAATCACCCGGAGCACCACCGGACCGTCGACCCCCTCAGGCAGTCGAGTCACGGTGACGTACACATCTTCGCGCAGGCCCGTCTTCACCGAGGGCGTGCCGATGAGGGAACCAAACCCGTCGTAACGCGAAAGGGCCGGCTCGTAGATCCGGTCGCCATCGATTTGCACACTCACCTTGGTGGCCGTTCGGTTGCGTTCCTCCACCACGACGGTGCGGAGGTAGGTGATCTCATGACCCCCCACCGTCAACGTCTGCCCCGGCTCGAAGGACGTCTCGATCTCGCGCAGAAAGTGGCCGTTGGTGGCGATCGCCACCGCGATGATCACCACCCCCAGGTGAACGATCATCCCCCCGTTGGCGCGGCCGACGAAGCCTCGCCACCCCTGCCGCCGGGTCGCCAGAACCACCTGCCGGAGGGCGGCCGCGCCGGCGAACGCACCCAACGCAAAGGTGGCCACCGTGCCCAAACCGCGGGCACCGAGGGCCACGGTTACCACTGCGGTGATCGCCGCCGCCCCGGCCGGCCAGAACAATCGCTTCGAAAGCAACTCGGTGGAGGCCTTGCGCCACGGCAGTACCGGGGCCACGGCCATCATGAACAGCAGGGCGATGCCGATGGGCACCGTCATCCGATTGAAGTACGGCGGTCCCACCGCCACCCCGCGCCCGTTGACCGCCTCGGCAATCAACGGGAACACCGTGCCGAGCAGCACCACGAAAGCGAAGGCAGCAAACAACACGTTGTTGACGAGAAAAGCGCTCTCGCGCGAGAGAGGGGAATCGATCTGGCCCGGCGAGCGCAACTGGTCGCCCCGCCACCCAATGAGGCCGAGGGTGACGGCCACGGTGAAGGCGAAGAACGAGAGGAGCCACACCCCGATGTCGCTGTCGCTGAAGGCATGCACCGACTCGAGTACCCCGGAACGAGTGAGGAACGTGCCGAGGATCGTGAGGCTGAAGGTGGCACAGAGCAGGGACAGGTTCCAGACCCGCAGCATCCCGCGACGTTCCTGCACCAGCACCGAATGCAGGTAGGCGGTACCGGTGAGCCACGGTAGCAAGGAGGCGTTTTCCACTGGGTCCCAGCCCCAATATCCGCCCCAACCAAGGACCTCGTAACTCCACCACGCCCCGAGAATGATCCCGATGGTGAGGAACCCCCAGGCGGTGAGGGTGGCACGCCGAGTTTCCACCAACCAGCCTTCGCCGAGGCGCCCCGTGGCCAGGGCGGCGATGGCAAAGGCAAACGGCACCGTGAACCCCACGTATCCGAGGTAGAGCATCGGCGGATGAATCGCCATCAGGATGTGCTCCTGCAGCAGCGGATTCGGACCCGGACCATCGAAACCGGGCGGGACCGACACGGTGGTGAACGGGTTCGCCGGCCCGAGGATCAAAAGAAAGAAAAAGGCCCCGACCACGAGCATCACGAGGAGGGCCATCCCCACCAGTGGGTCGGTCAGCCGGGCCCGAAACTTCCGCGCCACATGCACGGTGTACCCGGTGAGGATCAGCACCCACAGGAGAATCGAACCCTCCAGAGCCGACCACATCGTGGCCACGTTGAACAGCGGCGGCGTGCGCGACGAACCGTTGTCGTGGACGAACCCCATGGAGAAATCGCGAGTGATAAGCGCCCGTTGCATGGCTACGACGGCGATGAGGGCCCCCAGCAACGCCAGGAGGCTGTAACTCCATCCGGTCTCAAGGAGCCGAGGCCGCTTCTGCCGTAGGCCAACCGCCAGCGTCACGACCCCGAGGAACGAGGCGGCGAACCCCAAGACGACACCGGCAGTGCCGAGCGCAGCGTTCACGGGTTGCGGGGGCTCGGGCGAACGTCGGCACTCTGACCATCCTCGGCGTCCTCGATGCGATCGCCGTTGTCGGCCACGTATTGCTCCGAGTGCTTCACCCTGATCAGGTCGCTGTCGAACTCGTCGCCCGCGGCCGCCCACCGGCCTTCGAGCACCACCGGTATGCCCGGCTGGAAAAGTTCAGGGGGATCGCCCTGGTGGCGGACAAGAACATCAACACCGTTGTGCGCCACCGTGAACGTGACGCCATTGCCAGTGGTGGTGACGGTTCCCTCCTGCACTGTGCCCTGCAGTCGAAAGCGCCGATCACTGAGGTCCTGGCGCTGTTGTACGGCCTCATCGGCGTTGTAAAAGTAGAGCGAGGCGCTGTTCAGACCCTGATAGACGACCACCCCCAGGCCCAGGGCCACCAGCAACAGAACGCCGTAGACCCAGGGCGTGCGGCGGCGCGCCCCCTGGGGCACCCCCGGCGTTGCCGACGGGCGCGGACTCAGCTCCACCGACGCTCCTCGGCCGGAACCTGAGCCGCTCGAGACCGCCCGCGGCGCACCGTGATCCAGGCGTACCCGCCCAACACGGCCAGGGATATGCCCCACCCCGCAGCCAGGTACCCAACGTCGGTGAAGGCCAGCATCAACTCGTCCCTCCGGGGGTGGGATCATGGGCTTCGGATCGGCGGGCCCGAATGGCATCGTCGAGGCCCAGCACCCCGACGCGCTCATCCAGCCAAGCCAGGCGGAAGCGGTGAATCAAGAGCCAGACAAACAGCATCGAAAACACCACGATACCGAGCACCAACGTAAAGAGCATCGGGCCCTCAATGGTGGGGTCGAGCCGGGTGATGGTGGCCGTCTGATGCAACGAGCGCCACCAGTCCACCGAAAAGTGCACGATCAACACGTTCGGAAACAACAAGAGCCCCACCACCGCGCTGCGCCCCCCGCGCTGCCCAACGTCACCCGACTCACCATCGATACGACGCAATGCGAGATAGCCGACCAGAAGGATGAACAGCATAGTGGTGGAGGTGATGCGCGGGTCCCAATCCCAGTAGGTGCCCCAGGTGATGCGCCCCCAGATCGCGCCGGTGAGGAGACAAACGCCGGTAAAAACCAAGGCCACCTCCGCCGAGGCCAGCCCGAGCACCCACCATCCTTCGCTCTTGCGACGCAACCACATGGCCGATGCCACCGTGGTGATGAAACAGGCGGTGAAGGCGACGATGGCGGTAGGTACGTGCACATACAGAAGCCGGACCGCGTCCTTCTGGACCACATCGGGCGGGCTCCACCAAAAGGCACACCACACGAGCAGGCCCAGGCCCGCCAGCGTGAGGATTCCCAACCAGCGGGTAGCGCGTGATCCGGTGGTGGCGCGACCGACGGGCACAGCGAGCGGGGTCGTCATGACTCCTCCAAAAGGGTGCCAAAGGCAAGGGTGCCGAAGATCAGATAGAGGAGCGCGAAGATGGCCAACAATCCGCACCACGGCCAGCCCTCGACCGCCACGCCCCCCAGGGCCGCCTCGAAGGCCCGCGTGGCGGCGATCAGCACCGGCGCCAGCACCGGTAGCAGCAGAATCGGGAGGAGCGTCTCACGGACGCTGAGACCCGCCGCCAGCACGCCATAGAGCGTGCCCGCCGCCGCCAGCCCCGCGGTGGCGGCCAGACACGTGGCCAACAGGAGCAGGAACCCAGTGATCTGGGCGCCGTACATGATCACGACCCCCAGGGCGAGGACGATTTCCAGCGCAATGAGTTGCACGGCAATCGCCGCCGCCTTGCCCAAGAACACGCCAGCCGGATCGAGACCCGACAACCGCAGCGCGTCCCGGCCCCCGTCGGCGGCCTCGATGGTGAAAGCGCGCTGAATGGCCAGCAGAGAGCAGAACAGCACGGCGATCCAGAACAGCCCCGAACTGGCCCGGGCCAAGATCCCCCGGTCGGGGTCGAGGGCCATTCCGAACAACAAGATGACCAGCACGGCGAACGGCAGGATCTGGTGAGTGGTGACCCGGGAGCGCCACTCGATTCGGAGATCCTTGCCCGCCATCAGCGCCGCGTCACGGAACAAGGAAGGACTCCTCCGCCGCCCCCACCGAGACGTCGGTAGTGCCAGCGGTGATCGTCACTACCCGATCCGCCAGCGCCTCCGCCCGTTCCAATTCGTGGGACGACAGAACCACGGTGGCTCCTGATGCCACTGCGATCCGCACAAGACCATCGAGGAGGTCACGACCATCCCGATCCAGCCCGGCGTGGGGTTCGTCGAGCAACCACAGTTCCGGGCGACGACTGATCAGACAGGCCAGCGCGGTGCGTCGCCGCTGGCCCGCCGACAAGCGCGCCACCAGACGATCAGCCAGAGCACCGTCGAGCCCACACGCCACCAGTGCGGCATCGATGTCCACCGCCGCCGCACCCGCCGCGCCGCCCCAGAACCGCACGTTGTCCGTCACGGTGAGTTCGTCGTAGAGACCGGTGGCATGACCGAGAAGACCCACCCGGCGCCGCAGGTCCCGGCCCTGGTGGCGGTCCGTCAGATCGTGACCCAGCACGCTCGCCTCCCCTCGGACGATCGGCAACAAACCGGCGCAGAGACGCAGCAGGGTGGTCTTGCCGGCGCCATTCATCCCGCGCAGCAACACGATTTCTCCAGCGGCAACCTCCAGGTCGATCCCGGCCAGAGCGGGGAACCGGCCCAGGACCGTCACGGCGCCACGCAGGTGGATGACTGATTCCATGGGGATTTCTCCAGCCTACGGACGGCTCACGGGCGCCACCAATGCGCCCAGCGTTACCGTTAGCCTGCCGGGATGCGGTTGGCCAAGTTCCTCGGTGCCCTCGGGCGAATCTGCATCAGTACCGGGGTGCTCATCCTTCTCTTCGTGGCCTACCAACTCTGGGGCACGGGTATCCAAACGGCGCAGGCGCAGGACGACCTGAAGCAAGACTTCACCACCATCCTCGACAACACCGCCAGCACCACCACCCTCCCGCCGGGCGCACCGTCCCCGACCCCGGCCCGGCCGATCGAACCGACGGTTCCCGGCGACCCGATGGCCCTCATCGTGATCCCCAAGATTGGGGTGGACAACATCGTGGTGGAGGGGGTGTCGCTCTCCAACCTCAAAAAGGGACCCGGCCACTATCCCGATTCGTCCCTTCCCGGCCAGAAGGGCAACGCCGCCATCGCGGGCCACCGCACCACCTACGGGGCGCCCTTCAACCGCCTGGACGAACTCACCCCCGGCGACGAGATCCTTGTCACGACGGTTCAGGGCCGGTTCCGCTACATCGTGAGCGACGAAGACGGCGACGGGAACGGCAACCAGATCGTCTTGCCCTCACAGGTAGAGGTGCTCCAAGACTTCGGCGACAACCGTCTCACCCTCACCGCCTGCCATCCGAAGTACAGCGCCCGCCAACGCATCGTGGTGGTAGGCAAACTCGCCCCCGAGGCGACGGCCCTTCCTCCCCGCCCCGATCTCGGCTCCCCCACCCCGCCCGCCAACCTAGACAGCATCGACGGCGAGAAAGCGTCGGCCCTGCCGGCCGTCCTGCTCGGCCTGCTGGTCTTGGACATCTGGTTGGTGGCCTGGATCCTGGCCCGCCACTGGCGACCCGGGCTGGCCTACGGGATCGGCCTGCCGTTCTTTCTGGTCGCCCTCTTCTTCTTCTTCGAGCAGTTCAGCCGACTGTTGCCGTCGAACTTCTAACCCTCAGCGACCGCGGAACACCGCCGGGCGCTTCTCCCGGAAGGCGGCGATCCCCTCCTCCAGATCGCGACTGCCCCACGCCGCTGACCAGGCCGCCTCGATGGCAGGATCCTCGAGGTGGCCAACCGGAATCTCGAGGCGGTTGAGACCCAACTTCATCGCCGCCAACGTGAGGGGGGCCAGGGCCGCCAACTCATCGGCCCACCCGAGAGCGGCGTCGAGAGATCCCATGCGCTGCACCAGTCCCATTTGGAACGCGGCTTGGCCATCAAAGGTGTCGGCCCCAAGAAGCATGGCGCGAGCCGGACCGGCGCCCGCCAACAACGCCAGCCGCTGAATAGTCCACTGGTCGACCATCAGCCCGAGTTTGGCGGCGGGCACGCCAAAGCGAGCCGACGGCGTGGCCACCCGAAGATCGCAGGCGATGGCCAACTGGGTGCCGGCCCCGAGGGCAGCACCGTCGATGGCGGCCACCACCGGACGCGGATCATCGCGGAAGGCGGTGAGGACCTTGCGCAACAACGCGGTGAAGGTCCCATCCTCCACCGACAGCAGATCAGCCCCGGCGCAGAAGTGGCCTCCGGCTCCGGTGAGCACGAGAACCCGGGCGTTGACACTGCGGCGGTGAGCATCGAGGAGTTGCTCCAAGGCCTCGTGGTTGAGGGCGTTACGGCGCTCGGGGCGGTCGATGGTTACTAACGCCACTAAGCCACCATCATCAAGATGGATCACCCGGGGAATCTATCTCGCAGCGCCGTCGGCGCGACCGAATGGGAGACAGTCGCCGCCCCCAGCAGTAGGTTTGAGGGGCGCCCGACACTCCACGAAAGTAGACTTTTCATGTTGCGATTCTCCGTTGTTGCTGCCTCGGTAACCGGCTCACTCCTCCTCACCCTGGCGGCCTGTGGAGGGGGCAGCGACAAGCCGAGCGAGGCGGCAATCCAAAAGCAGCTGTCGGGTATCCTCCAAAAAGATGGGCTCACCGAGGAGCAATCTGACTGCACCACCAAGATCATCATTGACGAAGTGGGCCTCACGAAGCTGCAAGGCGTCGACCTCACTGCGCCCGAGCCCCCGCCGGAGATCGAAAAGGACCTGCTGGCCGCCGCCGAGCGCGCCGCTACTGAATGCGACCTCGTTCCCGCCACCACCTCAACCACGAACTAGCCACCAACGGACCGATACTCACCGCTACCGGAGAGATCATGACTGAACAAACCCCAGCGGGCTGGCAGCCCGACCCCACGGGTCGTCACGAATACCGATACTGGAACGGCATCACCTGGAGCGACAACGTTTCCGATGTCGGCGTGGTGGGCACCGATCCCTACACCGACACAGCCCCTTCGGCGCCCGAACCGGCGGCTGCTCAACGGAGCGGCCGGCGGAAAATCAGCCTCCTCATCGGCGGCATCCTGGCCCTCATTTTGGTGGCGATCGCCTTAGCCGCGATCGTGTTGACAGACGCCCGTAACAACGATGCGGCCACCACCACGACCACCCGATCGCCGTCGGCCGATGACCAATCTCTGACGCCCGAAAACCCATCATTTTCGCAAGAGGAAACCCTCACGCGATTACTCGGGCAGCTACTCGGTCTCACGGAAGATCAAGTGACGTGCGTTGAAAAAAACTTCCCGAAATTTGTCGAAAACATGGGCCAGATGTCGATGGAGGAACAGATCTCCGAGCTTTCATCCTTTGGCGAGGCTTGCGGTATCCCCATCGACAAGTTCCTCAACCGTTGAGCTCGCCCTAGTGCGGATCGCGACGGCAGTGGGCTTCGCAGTGCTGCTGGCCGTGGCCGGCGTCGGGGCCTTTCTCCTGGCCCGTGACCCCGCTCCAGCCCCCACCCCCACCACGACCACTGCGCCGACGGACAACGACGTCGCGGTGGTCATCGCGGACCGACTAGCCGCCGGACTCAGGGCGCCGCTCAGCGAAATCCAGGCCGATTGCCTGGCTCGGAGCTTGCTGGCCGTCGTGGGACGCCCCGCCCTCACCGCCCTCACGGAAAACCCCAATCCCATCGGCGAGATCCCCATCGCCCAGCGGGAGGCCATCACCGTCGGCATCGTGGACTGCGTACCCCCCGAAGTAGCCGCGGTCCTCCTTGCCCCCCAACCGCTGCCCCCACCGTGATGAACTGATGGCCACCCCACCGCTCCGTGATGGTCCGCCACCCCCCACCAGGGCGTAGGTACCTTCATCAGGTGCTGATCCTCATCGCCGCGGTTGCCCTCGGGGGCATCCTCGGCCTGTGCCGCAGACCAGCCGGGGCGCGCACGGCCCGGCCCACCATGCACCACATCTGGTTACTCGGCGTCGGGGCCATCTGTGATGCCCTCGCCCTCCTGCTCACCAGCAACCTGGCCACCCTGGCGCTGGCCGCATCCTTGACGGCGTTCATCGCGGCGGCAGTGGCCAACCAGCACCTCACCGGCGTGGTGATCGTGGGGCTCGGTCTGCTGCTCAACCTGACCGCCCTCGTTCTGAACAACGGCGTGCCCGTGCGCCAAAGTGGGCTCGAACAGGCCGGAAAAACCCCCGGGGGCCAACCGGCCGACCTCGACGGTGCCCACCATCTCGAGTCGCCAAGCGATCGCTTTGGCATCCTCGGCGCCATCGTTCCTGTCCGCCCCACCCACGACGTGTTTTCCTTCGGCGATCTCATCGTGATCCTCGGCTCCCTCGAAGCTACCCGTGAGTTGTCGCGGCGCCGCCGGCGACGGTGGTCCCCGACCGAACGAGATACCTACCGCGATCGCATCGCCATGATCAGAAGAGTCCAGGACTGGGGAATGGCCCCCAACCCATTCCCGCTGTCGGGCTCCCAGTACTCCGCAAAACCCGATGCCACCGCTCCTCTGGTCATCGATCTCACCAACGATCGAGACACGTCGGACCGCCTCCACTTAGTGGCGGCACACCACAGCAGATAGCCGAGGTGCGGCCACGCCGGGCCCCGCCAATAGCCCTCCGGCGCGAAGCTCGACTCGCCCCGGTGCACACCGGTGGGACCGTAAGCCGCTCCAAACGCCTGCGGATCGATGAGTTGATCAAAGGCACTCGGGCGCGGACAGACCAGCAGCGGCAGCAGGGCATCCAGCGTGCGCACTCGACCCGAGCCGGTGGCCGTCGGGCCGTCGTCAATCCACGTGCCCAACGCCGCATCCCACCGGGCGTCTAGCGCCGCCACCAGGTGCTCAGCCTCGGCCCGCAACGGCGCATCGCCCGTCAGCGACGCCAACTCGAGGGCATTCCACGCCACCAACGCCGAGAACCCCACCGACCCCACCGCAAACTCCGGGTTATGCACCGGAGCCCCCCCGGCGAGGCGCTCGATCGTGCCCACCAATTCACCCTTACGGTCGAACCAGCGGGCTGAGGTCCACTCCCCCTCGAGGGCGTCGTCCCAGCGGGGGCTGTCGTCGCACCCCGACTCCCACGGATGACACAGTTCCACCAACCCCGCCGCGCTCCGCCGCCGCCGCTGGAGCAAGAACTCCAGCCCCCGGCGAGCCCGGCGAAGCACCTCAGGGGGGACCACGAACCCGGCGTCGCTCAGCACCCGGGCCGCGTGGCCGTACATCGGGGGCTGCGTGATCGACGAGACGTTTCGGACCCCCCAGAGGTCGGCGTGGGGGTTGGCCCCCGATCCATAACGCAGGTGCGGGACGAAACCGTCGGCATCCTGGTACGCCAGCACGCTCGTCAACTCGGCCACGGCCCGTTGATCTCCGAGATCAGCCCACACCACGGAATGAAAACAGCTGTCCCAGAGCCATTGCCACGGGTAGGTGTGCGGGTGGGGAACGCAGTAACCGCCACCGGCACCGTCGTCACGCCAGGCGGCGTCGAGAATGCTCCGGGCCGTTGCGACCAGCGACGCCTCGCTCGGTAGCGTGCCCTCGTGCCTGTTGTCGCCGTGGTGAGTTTCCGACTCGGTCGTCATGACGGTGTCTCTGTCGTGGCCGACACCTGGATGGCGGCGCTGGGCCACCTCGGGTGGACCGTGACCACCGTGGCTGGCGAAGGACCGGTGGACCACCTCGTACCCGGCCTGGAGTTGGGAGCCACGGCCCGGCCCGATGCGAGACGGCTCGCCGCCGCCCTCGCCAACACCGACCTCGTTGTGGTGGAAAACCTCTGCACCATCCCTCTCAACCTACCGGCCGCCCGCCTCGTCGCCGCCCAGCGACGAGGGAAACCCACCCTCTTGCACCACCACGATCCGCCGTGGCAACGCGCCGAGTTCCGACACGTCACGGAACTACCCCCCACCGATGCGGCGTGGCGTCACGTCACCATCAACCATCGCACCGAGGACGAGATGGCGCAGCGGGGCATCGCCGCCACCACGATCTATAACGGCTTCGACGTGGACGAACCCCCCGGCCATCGGGCGGCTACCCGGGCCGTCCTCGGGGTAGGGGAACACGAGCGCGTGGTGCTGCATCCGGTGCGGGCCATCGAACGCAAGAACGTGCCCGCCGCCCTGCGGCTCGCCGAGGCCCTCGACGCCACGTACTGGTTGCTGGGCCCGGCGGAGGACGGTTACGACGACAACCTGCGCCACGCACTGCAGACGGCGCGGTGTCGCGTGATCCACGAACCCTCCCCCGGGTCGATGGCCGACGCCTACGCCGCCAGCGATGTGGTGGCCTTTCCCTCCACCTGGGAAGGATTCGGGAATCCCCCCATCGAGGCCGCCATCCACCATCGACCGGTGGCGGTGGGTTCCTATCCGGTGGCCGAGGAACTCCGAGCCTTGGGATTCCGCTGGTTCTCCCCCGATGATCCCGCCCGCCTCGACCACCTTCTGCGCCATCCCGACGAGGCCCTCCACGCTCACAACCACGCTCTGGCTCGGGCCCACTTCGGTCTCGACCGTCTTCGCCAGGACATCGCCGCCGTCCTGGATGAGGCAGGCTGGTCCGCATGACCGATGCTCCCGGGGACCCCACGCTGGCCAAACGGGCCCGGATCGCGCGGCTCGTGTCGGTGGGCCAACGGCTGGGCTATTCCCTTTTCGGCATCGCCATCGTGGCGTTTGGGATGGGCTTCGTGGTGGGCTTCGACGGTGCCGTGCGCACCATCGTGGTGACCACCATCGTGGTGGGCTCGATCGTGCTCGCCCCGGCCATCGTCTTTGGGTATGGCATCAAGGCTGCCGAGCGAGACGATCGCGCCCGCGGCCTCTAACCGCCGGGGACCCGGTTTGCCCCTCTTCCCGCCGAGTGGCACGCTCGTCCCCTGAAGCAACCGCACCCAGGGGGAATGATCATGATCACCGCAGCCGTTCTGACAGGTGTCGACGAAGACCTCGTGGTCCACCACGACATCGAAATCGCCGCCCCCGGGCCGGGCGAGGCCAAAGTGAAGATCGTGGCCTCCGGGGTGTGCCACTCGGACCTGTCGGTCCAGAACGGCACGATGCCCCTCCCCACGCCGATCGTGCTGGGCCACGAGGGCGCCGGCATCGTCGAGGAGGTAGGGGAAGGCGTGACGAGTCTGAAGCCCGGCGACCATGTCGTGTTGTCCTTCATCCCCTCCTGCGGCACCTGCTACTGCTGCGAACGGGGCCAGTCCTACCTGTGCGAGAAGAGCGCCATGATCGCGGCCGGCGGAATGCTCGATGGCAGCACCCGGCTGAGCCTCACCGGTGAGCCCCTTCACCAGATGACCATGTGCGGCACGTTCGGCAACTACGCCATCGTCCCGGAGATCTCCCTCGTGAAGATCGACGACGACATCGACCTGCGCTTCGCCGCCCTCATCGGCTGCGGAGTGCTCACCGGTGTGGGAGCGGCCCTCAATACGGCCTCCATCCGCCCCGGCGACAGCGTGGCGGTGATCGGCTGCGGGGGCGTGGGCCTCAACGTGATCCAGGGTGCCAAAATCGCCGGGGCCACCCGCATCATCGCCATCGACATGTTCGAGTCGAAACTCAAAATGGCGAAGCAGTTCGGCGCCACTGACGTCATCCAAGCCGGCGAGGGCGATCCCGTCGGCGCCGTCATGGCCCTCACCGAAGGACGGGGTGCCGATGTGGCCTTCGAGGTGATCGGGCTCGGCCCCACCATCGAGCAAGCCATCAACATGACGCGGTCAGGCGGCGAAGCCATCCTCGTGGGGGTGCCCCGCATGGACGTGATGCTCAACCTGAACGCCGCCTTCACGTTCCTCTATCTCTCCAAGACCGTGAAGGGCTGCTGGTACGGCTCCTCCAACGTGCGAGAAGACGTGCCCAAGCTCATTTCGCTCTACCGAGAGGGAAAACTCATGCTGGAGGAGCTGATCTCCCGCGAGATCAGCGTCGACGACGTGAACCAGGCCTTCCTCGACATGCAAGGCGGCGAGGTTGCTCGCAGCCTCATCACCCATACGCACTGAGACCAGCGGCCACTGACGGCCAGCGGCGGCGATGACCGCCTACGCTTCGCGGCGTGAAACCCCCCACCGGCGAGCGTCCGGTTACGCCGCGTCTCCCCGCCGCCCGCCGACGCCAGCAACTCCTCGACGTGGCCCTGGCGGTGTTTGGGGAGCAGGGCTTCCACCCCGCCTCCATGAACGACGTGGCCGAAGCGGCCGGCGTCACCAAACCCGTGCTCTATCAGCACTTCCGGTCCAAGCGCGACCTCTATCGCGAGGTACTGACCGACGTCGGAGCCCACTTGCTCGAGGCCATCACCACCGCCACCACCACCGCGGAGTCGCCTCATGAACAGGTGGAACTCGGCTTCATCGCCTACTTCGGCTGGGTGGAAGGGAACCAAGCCGCCTTCCGGGTTCTCTTTGGTGGTGGTACCCGACGCGACGGCGAGTTCGCCGCCCAGGTGGCCAAGGTGGAAGGAGCCATTGCCGAGGCCATCGCCACCCTCATCGAGGTGCCGGGTCTCACGCCGGCCCAACGCCGACACCTCGCCCACGGACTCGTCGGACTGGCCGAGGGCACGAGCCGGCTCTGGATAAGCGAGGGCTCCCACGAACCCGCCGAGGAGCTGGCCCGCCTGGTGGCCGACATGGCCTGGCGGGGCCTGCGGGGCCTGCGGGGCGCCTGAGCCGCGCCCGCGGCGCGCCCCCCGGTGCCACCGTCGCCCCATCGCTACGCTGGAACCATGGCCGTGATTGAACTCTCCGGTCGAGAATTCGGTGCGTTCCTCGCCGAGCGGACCGAAGGCGGCCTCGGCGATGTCATCGTGGTGAAGGGGATACCCCCGCACGGAACTCCCGGGCTCGATTTCCAGCCCTGCATCGTGGTGGGTGAGGAATCCGGTGCCTGGTCCGACGTCGTCGCCCACCGCGACGAGGACATCCTCGCCATCATCGCCACCGCGGCGCGAGCCCCACTGGCCAGCACGGCCCTCACCGTGCTGTTGCGGGGGGCTGAAGGGAGATCCACCCACGAGGGCCTCCTCGCCGAATCGGCCACCTACTCGGCGCTGCAGGGCGGGCCGGAGTTCTTGCACTGGCGGACCACCACCCCGAGGCGGAAACGTCCACCAGTGGCCACCGCGGCCGTGCGAGTGGAGCGCCAGGGAAATGGGTTGACCATCGAACTGCACCGCCCGGAGCGCCACAATGCCCTCGGAGTGGAGATGCGCGACGGGCTCCTCGACGCGTTGGCCATCGCCACCGCGGATCCCTCGCTGACGGTCACCCTGCGGGGGGCGGGGCCGTCGTTCTGTGCGGGCGGTGACCTCGATGAGTTCGGCACCACCCCCGATCCCACCAGCGGTCACCTCATTCGCCTGGCCCTGAGCATCGGCGCGCGGCTCGAACCCCTGGCCCATCGCACCACGGTGCACCTCCATGGCTCCTGCATCGGCAGCGGCATCGAACTGGCCGCCTTTGGCGGGCGGGTAGTGGCCACCGCGTCCACCACCATCGCCCTACCCGAGGTGGGCCTCGGCCTCATACCGGGGGCGGGTGGCACCGTGAGCCTGCCCCGCCGAATCGGACGTCACCGAACCGCCCTGCTCGCCCTCACGCGCCACCCCATCACGGCGTCCACGGCCCTCGACTGGGGACTCGTAGACGACGTGGTGGACTGACCGCCCCAGCGCCCGCCCCACCGGGCAGGCGCGTCTCCTAGTGTCTGACCTCTACGTCACCTCGGGTGATGCCGTAAGGGAGACCAATGAGCGACTACCAATACCTGCAGTACGAGACCCACGACGACGGTGCCATCGTGCGCATCCTCCTCGACCGCCCCGAAGCCCGCAACGCCCAGAACCGCGGCCTCCTGGTGGAACTTGACCACGCCTTCCTGCGCGCCGAAGCCGACGACACCTGTCGGGTGGTGATCCTCGGCGGCACTGGTCCCCTGTTCTCCTCGGGACACGACATGGGATCCAAGGCCGCCCGGGAGGAGTACGCCACCCACCCCACCAGTTTCATCAACGGAGCCACCCGTTCGGGAGCGGAGAAGCGGATGCTGCAGGAGTGGCACTACTACTTCGAAAACACCCGCCGCTGGCGGAACCTCCGCAAAATAACCGTCGCTCAGGTGCAGGGAACGGTGTGGGCCGCCGGTCTGATGCTCACGTGGGCGTGCGATCTCATCGTGGGATCCGACGACGTGGTCTTCGCCGATGTGGTGGGCACCCGCCTGGGCATGTGTGGACTGGAGTACTTCGCCCACCCCTGGGAGTTTGGTGCCCGCAAGACCAAAGAGCTGATGCTCACCGGTGACAGCATCGACATCCACGAAGCGCACCGCCTCGGCATGGTGTCGAAGGTCTTCCCCCGCGCCGAACTCGAGGACTCCACCTTGGCCTTCGCCCGTCGCATCGCCGCACTCCCCACCATGACGGCGCTGATGATCAAAGAGTCGGTGAACGAAACGCAGGACAACCAAGGCTTCTACAACAGCCTCAACGCCTGCTTCACCCTTCACCAACTCAACCACTCGCACTGGGCCGAGGTGCATGATGACCAGTGGCCGGCCGCCAAGCCGGAGGACGGCATCCCGCCGTGGAAGGAAGCGCCCGCCGTGGTTCCCGCCGAAAAGCACACCGTGCGAGCCGCCGATCCAACCTAGGGGTCGTTTGTGACACGAACGTTAGATTTCTACTAAACCAGGGCATGAGGGCCACGAGCGGCTGACGAGGGGAACCCGATGTCCGACCTAAGCATGATGGGGGGCGAGGCCGATCCGGTGGCGCTCGCCCACCCCCAACCGATGTTCAAGCTGTTGCGCGATGCCGGCGCGGCCATCGACATGGGCGAAGAGATCGGCATGGTGGTGGTGGGGGGCGATGCCGATGTGCGCTACGTACTCCAGCATCCGGAAACCTTCAGTTCCGGCATCGATGCGGTGGCCATCGGACAGGTGCGCCCACTCATCCCCCTGCAGATCGACCCACCCCACCACCGCAACTACCGCAAACTGCTCGACCCGATCTTCGCCCCCAAGCAGATCGCCCTCCTCGAAGACCAGACGCGCCGCCTCGTGCGCACCCTCGTGAGCTCGGTAGCCGACCAAGGCGGGTGCAACTTCCATACGGCGGTGGCCGAACCCCTGCCCACCACCGTGTTCCTCCAACTGCTCGGCCTCCCCGTGAACCGGGCCGCCGAATTCATCAAGCTAAAAGACGGAATCATCCGACCCCCGGTGACCACTACCGAAGAACGGGTGGCCTACACCGACAAGGTGGGCCAACAGATCTATGCGGTGCTGCAGGAGGCCATCGACACCCGCCAGGAGGAGCGCTCCGACGACTTCATCTCCCGGTTCCTCGACGCGGAGGTGGACGGACAGCGCCTCACCACCAACGAGGTGCTCGACATCGGGTACCTCTTCTTTCTCGCCGGCCTGGACACGGTGACCGCCTCGTTGGATTGCATGCTGAGCTTCCTCGCCCAACACGATGACCATCGACGAGCGCTGGTAGAGGATCCATCCCTGATCCCCCACGCCATCGAGGAGATGTTGCGCTGGGAATCACCGGTACAGGGCGTGGTGCGGGTTACCACCGAAGCCACCGAACTCGCCGGCTGCCCCATTGCCAAGGGCAAGATCGTCACCCTGATGCTCGGCTCGGCCAACACCGACGAGCGAGCTTGGCCGGAGGTCGACACGATCGACTTCGACCGCCTGGAGAACCGGCATATCGCGTTCGGGGGTGGCGCCCATCGCTGCCTGGGCTCCCACCTGGCCCGCATGGAGTTGCGGGTGACACTGGAGGAATGGCATCACGCCATCCCCGAGTATCACGTGAAGGCAGGCGTGCAACTGGAGTACTCGCAGGGCCTGCGAGCCGTCGAAAACCTCGAACTGGAGTGGTGATGGGTGAAGTAAGGATGTTGATCGACGGGCGGTTGGTGGAAGCCAGCGACGGCGGTCGGTTCGACAACGTCAACCCCGCCACCGAAGCGGTGATGGGCACGGTGGCCAATGGGACCGTCGCCGACATGGAAGCCGCCATTGCGGCGGCGCGGCGGGCCTTCGACTCCACCTCCTGGGCCACCGATCACGCCTTCCGTCGGCAGTGTCTGTTCCAGTTGCGAGATGCCATCGAGCAGGAGAAAGAGGAACTGCGCGCCGAACTGGTAGCCGAGGTCGGTTGTCCCGTTCTCATCACCTACGGCCCGCAACTCGACACCCCCCTGCGGGATGCCCTCACCTGGCCCGCCGAGCAAATCGATACCTTTCCCTGGCGGCGCTCACTGGGCCCCAATGATCCCTTCGGTATGGGGATGACCGAACGCGAAGTGTGGAAGGAGGCGATTGGGGTGGTGGGGGTGATCGTGCCCTGGAACTTCCCGATCGAGATCATCCTCAACAAACTCGGTCCGGTGCTCGCCATGGGGAACACCTGCGTGCTCAAGCCCGCCCCCGACACCCCCTGGAACGCCACCCGCATCGGTCGGCTGATCGCCGAGCACACCGACATCCCGCCCGGAGTCGTAAACATCGTCACCTCGGCGGACCACCTCGTGGGGGAGGTGCTCACCACCTCTCCCCTCGTGGACATGGTGGCCTTCACCGGCTCGACGGCTACCGGCAAGAGGGTGATGCAGGCCGCCTCGGCCCACCTCAAGCCCGTCTTCCTCGAACTCGGCGGCAAGAGCGTGAACCTCCTGCTCGACGACGCCGACTTCAGCAGTGCCGGTGCCCTCGCCGCGTCGATGTGCTTCCACGGCGGGCAAGGATGCGCCATGCCCACTCGCTTCATGGTGCCCCGCAGCCACTACGACCAAGCCGTGGAGAGCGCGGCGGTGGGGTTCGCCAACGTGGCCTATGGCGACCCCACTGATGCCTCCAACCTCATGGGTCCCCTCGTGTCGGCCCACCAACGCGAGCGCGTGCTCGGCTACATCGAGGTGGGCCAACAAGAAGGGGCGCGGCTCGTGGTGGGGGGTGGCACTCCATCCCATCTACCCACCGGCTGGTACGTGGAGCCCACCCTGTTCGCCGACGTGGACAACACCATGACCATCGCCCAGGAGGAGATCTTCGGCCCGGTGCTGGTGATGATTCCCTTCGACGACGACGACGACGCCGTGCGCATCGCCAATGAAAGTGCCTACGGCCTCAGCGGGATGATCACCTCCGGCTCGCTCGATCGCGCCAAGGCCGTGGCCCGCCGCATCCGCACCGGAACCCTCGGCCTCAACGGCGGCATCTGGTACGGCGCCGACGCCCCCTTTGGCGGCTACAAGCAGTCGGGCATCGGCCGGCAGTGCGGCATAGAGGGCCTGGAAATCTTTACCGAAACCAAGACCGTTGGCTGGCCGGCCTGACCGGTCGCCCCACATAAGGAGAAACCAGTGTCTGGACCGCTCGAGGGGATCCGCGTCATCGAGGTTGCTAGTTGGATGTTCATCCCTTCGGGGGGTTCGGTCCTCGTGGACTGGGGTGCTGATGTCATCAAGGTGGAACCGGTTACCGGCGGCGACCCCCAACGCGGGCTCATCACCTCCGGCCTGCTTCCCGGCGGCGCCGGGGCCGTGAACTTCATGATCGAACAGCCCAACCGCGGCAAGCGCTCGGTGGCCCTCGACCTCACCCATGCCGACGGGCGCGAAGCCCTCCTGAAGCTCGTCGAGACCGCCGACGTTTTCCTCACCAACTACCTGCCCCCCATTCGGCGCAAACTCCGCATCGACACCGACGACATCCGAGCCCGTAACCCCAACATCGTGATCGCCCGAGGTTCGGGGGCGGGCCCGAAGGGACCGGACGCCGAAAAGGGCGGATACGACGGCGCGTCATTCTGGGCCCGAGGCGGGGTAGGGGTGACCATGCCGGAACGACCCGGCGGGTGGCCGCCGGGCCAACCCACCCCGGCCTTCGGCGATGTGATGGGCGGGCTCGCCACTGCCGGGGCCATTGCCGCCGCGTTGGTGAAACGGGAACGCACCGGCGAGACGAGCATCGTGGATGTGTCCCTTTTGGCCACCGCCATGTGGCAGATCTCCCCGATGATCATCGCCTCGAAACTGTTTGGGTTCTCCAAGATTCCCCAGGGTGACCGCACCAAGTCGCCTAACCCGGGGGTGGGTACCTACCGGACGAGCGACGACCGCTTCATCAGCCTCATCCTTCTCCAGAGCGACAAACACTGGGACGACTTCGTGGTGCGCCTCGGCGTGCCCGATATGGCCACCGATCCCAAGTTCTGTGATTCCACGGTGCGGGCCCAGAACGCCGAGGAGTGCATTGGGCGTCTCGATGCGGCCTTCGAGAGCCAGCCGCTGTCGTACTGGAAGGAAACCCTGGCCACCTTCGACGGCGTGTGGAGCCCATTCCAGACGCTCGACGAGCTCTACGACGATGTGCAGGTGCAAGCGAATGGCTACCTACCCACCATGACCGCGGGCAACGGCGACGACGTGGCGCTGGTGGCCAGCCCGGCCCAGTTCGACGAAGTGCCGATCCAGGTAGAGCGCGCCCCCGAACACGGCGAACAGACCGAACTTGTCTTGATGGAACTCGGCTACGACTGGGACCAGATCAGCGCCCTCAAAGAATCCGGCGCCATCCTCTAAGCCTCTCCGCCACGACCCGCCCGGGGCTAACCAGGGGGCAACAGGGCGCTGAAGTCGATACTGCCGGTAAACAGACCGCCGGTGAAACCCCCGTCGGTGAACACGTTGGTGGCGGCGGTGTAACTGGACCGAGGGCTGTTCAGCATGACGATGGCCCACGCCTGCTCGTCGGCCCGGGAGTTCCGGCCTACCGGCTTGGGAAACTTCTCGAAGAAGTCCTCGCCCATGCTCTCCACAAAACTCGGCATCATGGGGGTGTCGGTAGGACCGGGTTGAATGCTGTTGATCCGCACCTGGGCCGCCAACTGGTAGCCCCGCCACGACACGTAGGCGTTGATCGCCTCCTTCGAGAACCCGTAGCCGTTGAGCGCGATGGCATCGTCGTGGGCTTCACACCAGGCCCGGCCCGCGGCGAAGTCCTTCGTAGCGGCCAACTCCAGCAGCAGTTCCGTGTTGCCCTGCCAACCCATGCCGGCCACCGAGGAAATGAACCCGATAGACGAGCCCGTGGGCATGCTCGGCAGCAAGGCCTCGGTGAGATGGCGATGACCGAGGTAGTTCACCACCATGATCTTCTGGCCGGGGGCGGTGGTGGGCAATCCGGCACAGTTGAACAGGGAATCCACCCGGCCCCCGATGGCCACCACGGTGGCATCAATCTGGGCCGGATCACTCAGATCGCACCGGTAGAACGCCGCCACCGGGGTTGATCCGGTGGCGATGTCGACCCCGTGTACCTCCGCCCCGAGATCGGTGAGCAACGCCGCCGTGGCCGCCCCCATCCCTGACGCGGCGCCGGTAACCACCACGCGCTTCCCCTCGAACTGAAGTGGATCCTGCACCCGATTCCCCCTTCGATCAACGAACTCACGCCAACGTTAGTCTGGGTACTCCCGCACCGGTTCAGCCGCGGGCGCCGCCTCGGCGCACGTCTCGGTAGGGCACATCCCGATCGGCAGCAAACTCGCGCGGCATCCCCAACAGGCGTTCACTGATGATGTTGCGCTGGATCTCGTTGCTCCCCCCACCGAGCGAAAGACCCTGGCGCCACAGCGTGGCTTCGCTCAGCCGCTGGGCCACCCCGGCGCTGCTAGCGGGCCACGCGGCGGCGCCTTCCCCCGCCAACTCGAGGCCGATCTCATAGCGGCGCATCACATTGGTGGCGCTGAAGAGCTTCAGCAGTGAACCGGCCGAAGGCAACATTTGCCCCCGCGACACGCCACTGGTCACCCGTTGGATGAGCGCCCCGCCCACCAGCCCCCGCACGTGCGCCTCGGCCACCAGCTGGCGAAGGTGGGTGTCCCCCGCCCGGCCCTGCTGCCGGACCATTTGCGCGAGGCTGTCGTCCTGACCCGATGATTCGTGGCCCCCCGAGCGGCCGCTGGTGTACGGCGATCCACCGCCCACCGCGTTGCGTTCGTGCACCAGCAAACGCGTGGCCACCGTCCAGCCATCGTCCACCTCGCCCAGGACGTCGGCGACCGGGATCGGTACGTCATCAAAGAACTCCTGGCAGAACTCCATCGAACCATCGACCTGGCGGATCTGCTCCACCTGGATACCGGGCTGATGGATCTTCACGATGAACATCGTGAGACCGCGGTGCTTGGGCACATCCCAGTTCGTGCGGGCCAGGCACAGGGCGTAATCGCTGACGAACGCCGCCGAGCTCCAGATCTTGGATCCGTTCATGATGAACAGATCACCGTCTCGGTCCGCCCGCGTGAGGCAGCCCGCCAGATCCGAGCCCCCGCTGGGCTCGGAAAGAAACTGCACCCACAACTCCTCGCCTCTCAAAATGGCGGGGAGGTGCCGGGCCTTCTGTTCGTGGGTGCCGAAATCGACGAGGGTGGCCGCCAGAATCCCGAGCGTGGGCACGTTCAGCGACACCGGCATGTCGTACGGGAGCGACTCCTCGCTGAAGGCCCGTTGATACTCCGGGGCCAACCCGCCGCCGCCGTATTCGGCGGGGAACCCGATACCGGCGAAACCCCCTTCCCAGAGCGTGCGTTGCAACACGCGTTCCACCTGGCGGCGGTTGTCGTCCAACCGATCCGGCATCGCTCCCGACAATCTCGGCATTGCCTCGGCCAACCACGCCCGCGCCCGATGCCGAAACTCCTCCACCGACTCGGTGGTCATGACACCGCTCCGAGCAACTGCGTGGCAATCCGCTCCGCGTGGTACTCGGGCGTGCCGTGAGTAACCCGGTTCACCGTGGTTCGGCGGAGATAGAGGTGGAGATCGTGCTCCCAGGTAACCCCGATACCCCCGTGCAACTGCACACAATCCTGGATCAATTCGGTGGCGTGAGGGCCGATCCATGTTTTGGCGGCACTCACCATCTCGCCCGCCGCCGGCGACCCACTCGCCACTGCCCCGGCGGCGGCGGTCATCACGGCATGACTGGCTTCCAGCCACATCTTGTTATCGGCCATCCGATGCTTGAGAGCCTGGTACGACGCGAGCGGCCGACCGAAGGAATACCGGTCGCCGAGGTACTCGAGGGTCATCTCGAAGGCGCGGCTCATGGCGCCGACGGTTTCCGCACACTGCACCACGCAGGCGATCTGCAGCTGGTGCTCGATGGCCTCGGCGGCATCCTCATCGGCACCGATCCTCTCGGCCGGGGTCGTCACCACCTGGTCGAAGCGCACCTCGGCGAAGCGGCGCACGAGGTCGAGGCCCCCGAGGGGCGTGACGGTGACCCCGGAAGCATCCCCGGGAACGAGCACCTGCCGCAGACCACCCTCCGTGCGCACCGCCACCAGGAGATGCTGAGCCTGGGCCCCCGCCTCCACCGGCGAGGCCAGACCCGACAACAAAAGGTTCTCGCCGTCGATCACTCCCTCGACGGGGTGCTCGCCACACCACGCCGCCACCGTTTCGCCGCTGAGCAACCCCGGCAGCACCGCCGCCTGCTGCGCCGCCGATCCCCCCGCCGCCACCGCGCTCGCCACCACGTTCACGGGAGCAAGCGGACCGGGCGACACCATCCGCCCCATCTCCTCGGCCACGAGCACGAGATCCATCAGACCCCCCTCGCTGAGGCTTCCCCCGCCCGCCTCGGCCGGCACCAGCAGGGAGGTCCAGCCGAGGTCGGCCCCCTGCCGCCAATACTGCGGGTCATACCCCGCCGGGGCCGACTCCAGCGCTCGCACGACCGGAATCGGGCAGTGCACCGAAAGGAACTTGCGGGTGGTCTCCTGGAAGAAGATCTGCTCATCGTTGGGCACAAACTCCACTCCCGCTCCCCCCTGGCGCGCCGTTGGTCCGCAAGAAACCGGAGTGTATGGTCATCTAACAGCAATGTCACTTCAGTGCAGGGAGACCTCGCGATGCCCTCTCGTACCTTCGATTTCCCCGTCTTCGACGCCGACAACCACCTGTATGAAACCACCGAAGCCCTCACCAAGTTCCTCCCCTCCGCCTACGCCGGGGTCATTCGCTACGTCGATGTGAACGGACGAACGAAGATCACGGTGAAAGGGCGCATCAGCGAGTACATCCCCAATCCCACCTTCGAACGCGTGGCGGCCCCCGGCGCCCAGGAGGAGTACTTCAAGGTGGGGAACCCCGACGGCAAGACCCGGCGCGAGATCATGGGACGCGCCATCGACGCGCCGGCGGCCTTTCGGGAACCGGGCGCCCGTCTCGCATTGATGGACGAACTCGGCCTCGACCGCGCCCTCATGTGGCCCACCCTGGCCAGTCTGGTGGAAGAACGCCTGCGCGACGACCCCGACGCCACCCACGCCGTGGTGCATGCCCTCAACGAGTGGATGCACGAGGCGTGGACGTTCAACTACGAAAACCGCATCTTCCCCACCCCGGTCATCTCCCTGCCGATCCTGGCGGAGGCCATCAAGGAACTGGAGTGGGTGATCGAGCGCGGCGCCAAAATCATCCTCGTCCGCCCGGCCCCCGTGCCGGGGTTTCGCGGCCCCCGCTCGTTCGCCCTCCCTGAGTTCGACCCCTTCTGGGAATTGGTCCAGGAAAGTGGCGTGGTGGTGGGCATGCACGCCTCCGATAGTGGCTACCAGCGCTACCTCAACGAGTGGGAGGGCGTGCGCGACGACGAGTTCACCCCCTTCCAGGGGGGTTCCGGCTTTGCCGCCATCACCGGGGCCGGTCACCGCTCCATCATCGATACCGTCGCCTCGGCCATCGGCCACGGCCTCTGCAGCCGTTTCCCGGGCCTCAAGATCGCGCCGGTGGAGAACGGCAGCGGGTGGGTGCGACCCCTGCTGGCCGACATGGCTCAGGCCTATGCCTTCAGCCCCCACCTGTTCTCAGAAGACCCCGTGGCGGTGTTCAAAAGGAACATTTTTGTGCATCCGTTCCACGAGGATGACCCTCAGGGGTTGGTGGAACTCCTCGGCGCCGACAACATCCTCTTCGGCTCCGATTACCCCCACCCCGAAGGGATGGCCGACCCCCTCAGCTTCGCCGACGACCTCGAAGGCCTCCCCCACGACGTGATCGCCAAGATCATGGGCGGCAACCTGTCCCGCTTGATGCAGATGACCTGAGCCCATCCCCACGATGGGCCCCTCGCCCGCCACCGGTCCCCGGGGGCGGACCGAAACATGATCACCACGCCCCGAGCATTGTCAGGTTCCGAGGAGGGGAGCCAACCATGACATTCCCAGGCACCCACGCCATCACCCAACCCGACCACCCCGCGGTCATCATGGCCCACAGCGGAGAAGTGGTGACCTACCGCCAACTCGACGAACGCTCGAACCAGTTGGCCCATCTTTGGTACGAACGAGGCCTGCGCCCCGGCGACCACATCGCCATCCTCCTGGAGAATGACCCCCGCTATTTCGATGTGGTGTGGGCGGCTCTGCGTTCGGGCCTCTCCTTCACTCCGGTGAACTGGCATCTCACCGGCCCCGAGGTGAACTACATCATCACAGACTGCGGCGCCCGGGCCGTGGTCACGGCGGCGACGATGGCGGAGCGGGTGGCGGGGGTGCGGGTGGAGATCCCCCTCGTGATAGGCGGCGATATCCCCGGGTGGGAACGCTATGACGACGCCGTGGCCTCCCAGCCCACCACGCCATTGGCCCACCAGCCCGACGGTGTCGGGATGTACTACTCCTCCGGCACCACCGGGCAGCCCAAGGGCATCGTGTTCCCACCCCCGGACCGCATGGTGTACGACGAGCACCCGGTGCTGGCCTACAAGAGCCCGCTGACCAACGGGCCCGAGGACATCTATCTTTCCCCCGCCCCGCTCTACCACACGGCCCCGTTGGCCACCTGCACGTTTGTCCACCGCGCCGGTGGCACCGCGGTGGTCATGGAACGCTGGGATCCCCAAGCCTGCCTGGCGGCCATCGAGCACTACGGGGTCACGAGCGTGCAGTTCGTGCCCACGATGTTCGTGCGCCTGTTGAAACTCCCCCCGAGCCAGCGTGAGGGGTACGACCTGTCCACCTTGCGCCTCGTGACCCATGCGGCGGCCCCCTGCCCGGTGGCGATCAAAGAACAGATGATGGAGTGGTTCGGCCCGATCATCTGGGAGTACTACGCCGGCTCCGAGAACGTGGGCTCCACGCTGATCAGCCCGCAGGAGTGGCTCACCCATCCCGGATCAGTAGGACAACCCCGATTCACCACGGTGCACATCTGCGACGACGCCCACCGCGAGGTGCCAGCGGGCGAGGTGGGCACCATCTGGTTCGACACCCCCGGCGCCCAGTTCGAGTACCACGGGGATCCCGCCAAGACCGCCGCCGCCCGCAGTCCGGAGGGATGGTTCAACCTCGGCGACGTGGGCTACCTCGACGACGAGGGGTACCTCTACCTCACCGACCGCCAGTCGTTCATGATCATCTCCGGTGGGGTGAACATCTATCCGCAAGAGGCGGAGAACATCCTGATCCTGCACCCGGCGGTGGCCGACGCCGCGGTGATCGGAGTGCCCAACGACGAGTTCGGCGAGGAGGTCAAGGGCATCGTGCAACTCCTCGACCCCTCCGGTGCCTCCCCGGCGATGGCAGCCGACCTGCTGGCGTTTTGTCGCCAGCATCTCGCCGCCTTCAAGTGCCCGCGGACGATCGACTTCGAGGCCGAACTCCCCCGGCAAGACACCGGCAAGCTTTACAAGCGATTGCTGAAAGACCGCTACTGGGGCGACCGTCCCTCCCGCATCGTCTAGGACACAGGCATCCCCATGACCCCACGCACGACCTCCTTCCCCGCTTTCATCCCCACCAGCGGCGCCCTCATCCGGACCGGCGCACGACAGTGGGGCTCCAAGACCCTGGCGGTGCTCGGCCACCAGCGACTGTCCTACGCCGAGGTTGACGAGCGCTCGGCCCGTCTCGGCCGCGGGCTGCTGGCCGCCGGGGCCGGCAAAGGCACCCGGGTGGGACTGCTGGCGGGCAACAGCCCCGAGTGGATCATCGGGTGGCTGGGGATCACCCGCATCGGCGCGGTGGCGATCCTGCTGAACACCTACAACAAGGCCACCGAGTTGGGCTGGGTGCTGCGCCACGCCGATGCCCAGATGTTGCTCACCGTGGAAACCCACCTCGGCCACGACTACCTCGACCGCCTCGAAACGGCGATCCCCGGGCTAGCCGAGCAGTCGGCCGAGCACATCTTTCTCGAGTCGCACCCCTACCTCCGTAGCGTGTGGACCTGGGGCGAGGCTCGGCCAGGATGGTCGCTGCCCATCAGCGTCCTGGAGGATCGGGCCGACGCCGTAAGCGAAGGTCTGCTGAGCCAGTGCGAGTCCGAGGTCACCCCCGCCGACCCGATGGTGGTGGTGTACTCCTCGGGCAGCACGGCCGATCCGAAAGGGGCCATCCATTCCCACGGAGCCACCGTGCGCCATGCCCACAACCTGTGGCAGATGCGTGATCTCATCGACAGTGACGTGCTCTACACGCCCATGCCTCTGTTCTGGGTAGGCGGCTTTAGTTTCACGCTCATCGCCGCGATGCACGTCGGCGCCACCCTGGTATTCGAGGAACAGTTCGAGCCGGGGGCCACCCTGGCGCTCATCGAGCAGGAGAAGATCACCCAGGTGCTCGGCTGGCCCCACATGGCCAAGGCCCTCGTCGACCACCCCAGTTTTGCCGAGCGCGACCTCTCCAGCCTGCGCGGGGGCTCGTACGCCGCCTTGCTCCCCCAGGCCGCGCAAGCCGCCGCCGAAGTGCCCAGGGCCAACTCCCTGGGCATGACCGAGACGCTCGGACCCCACACCTTCGACGCCAAAGACCATCCGCTCCCTCCCGACAAGGACGGATCCTTCGGGTTCTCGGTGCCAGGCATGGAACACAAGATCGTCGACGTCGTCACCCTCGAGGAACTTCCCGTGGGTGAACGAGGCGAGTTGTGGCTGCGCGGCTACTCCCTGATGCTCGGACTCCACAAGATGGAGCGCGCCGACACCTTCACCCCCGATGGCTGGTACCGCACCGGCGACGGAGGCCACTTCGACGCCGATGGCCACTTCTATTTCACCGGGCGGCTGGGCGATCTCATCAAGTCATCCGGCATGAACATCACCCCGCGCGATGTGGAACTGGTGCTCGAAGCCATGCCCGAGGTCACCATGGCGTTCGTCACGGGCGTGCCGCACCCGGTGCGCGGCCAGGATGTGGTGGCCGCCATTGCCCTGCGGCCCGGCGACACCCTGGCCCCCGAGGAGGCGCGGCGCCGGGTAAAAGAGGCCATCGCCTCCTACAAGGTGCCCCGCCACATCGAGGTCTTCGCCGATCAGACCGACCTACCCTGGCTCGACTCGGGCAAGGTCGACCGTCGCCGCCTCACCGCCCTTCTCGAGGAGCGCCACGCCGAGGCCGACGAACCCTGATGGAGTTCGATCCGCTCAGCACCGAGTTCTTCGAGAATCCGTGGGAGATGTACCGGTGGTTGCGCAACGAAGCCCCCGTGTATCACAACGAAAAGATCGGCTTCTGGGCCGTCTCGCGCTACGACGACTGTGTGGAAGTGCACCGCGACGTCGCCGCCTACACCTCCACCCGAGGACTCAACCTGGCGCAGTTGTGCAGCGCCGAGTTCGGGTCGGTCGCCCACGCCACCGGCATGATGATCATGACCGACCCCCCGATGCACGAGAGGCTGCGCAAACTGGTGAACCGGGCGTTCACCCCCCGCCGCATCGCCGAGTGGGAACCCGTCGTGCACCAGGTGATCGACAGCCTCCTCGACACCCTGGCCGACCGCCAGAGTTTTGACGCCGTGCATGACTTCGCCGGGCCGTTTCCGGTGGAGGTCATCTGCACGATCCTGGGGGTGCCCGAAGGCGACCGCCAGCAGATCCGCCACTGGACCGACCGTATGCTCGAACTCGAGGTGGGCAGCCCCTTCCCCACCGCGGCGGGAATCGACGCCGTGATGGCCCTCAGCCGGTACACCCAGGATCTGGTGGCCGATAAGCGGGCCCATCCCTCCGACGACATGATCGGACACCTCATCGGGGCCGAGGTGGAGCGGCCGGATGGGGCGGTGGAGCACCTCACCGACGTGGAGATCAGTCACTTCATCTCCCTGCTCACCGCCGCCGGCAGCGAGACAGTGACCAAACTGGTGGGCAACGGCATCATGACCTTCGCTGAACACCCCGACGAGTTGGCTCGGCTGCAGGCCGATCCGGCCTTGGCGGGGCCGGCGGTGGAGGAAGTGCTGCGTTGGCGGGCGCCCTCGCAGTACCAGGGGCGCTACTCCCTCGCCGACCGCTCCTTCCACGGGGTCACCATCCCCGCCCAGCAACCGGTGCTCATTGTGACCGGCGCCGCCAACCGCGACGAGCGGGCCTACCCCGACCCCGACCGCTTCGACATCACCCGTCAGGGGCCGCTGGGGATTTCCTTCGGGCACGGCATCCATTACTGCATCGGGGCGCACCTCGCCCGCCTCGAAGGCACCTACGCCTTCACCGAGTTCTACCGACGCTGGCCCCACCTTCAGGTAGAACTTGATGCGGTGACGTACGTCCACATGGCCAATGTGGCCGGGCCATCATCGGTCCCGGTCACCGTCCGTTAGGAGATCAGCCCATGGAACTTCGCCCCGGCCTGCGCCTGGAGAGCACCACCTGCCCCACCCAGGTGGTGGTGGTCAAGAGCCCGAAGGAAGCCGTCGAGATCGATCTGCGCTGCGGCGGTGCCCCCATGGCTCACTTCGGTAGCGGAGGTGACCAGCAACCCCGCACCGCCGAGGGCGACGCCGCCTTGCTGGGGAAGCGCTACGCCGACGACGACCTCGGACTCGAACTCCTCTGCACCCAGGGGGGCGACGGCCCCCTGGCCATCGGCGACGAACCCCTGTTCATCAAAGGCACCAAGCCTCTCCCGTCATCGGATTAGGCCGCCCCCGCCCGCTGTCGTCAGGCGGACCGGGGAGTGACCACGGTAAAGGCCAGTTGACAGGCCGCCGCCAGCGGACCGCCGCGCTCGTCGTACACCTCCACCCGCACCACTACTGACCTCGTCCCGCGGCGCAACACATGACCAACCACATGAGCCGTGGTCGTGATGGGGCCGAGGTAGTGCAGGGTCATGTCGCTGGTCACCACGATGCTCTGCTGATCGAGACCCACCATGGCGATACGGCCACCGACGAGGTCGGCCAACGTGGCCACGAGGCCACCATGCAGGGATCGGCGCGGGCCGGTGAGGTATTCCGTGATCGGCAACTCCACCGCCAGGTCCGCCCCGGCCACCTCGACGTCGGTGGTCTCGAACCCGCTCAGGAGATGGCGCCCCGACGCCAGCACCGCCTTGTGTCGCTCGATATCAGCGGCCACGTCACTCATGGGCACTCCTCGCCGGATTGGGGGTGGGATGCGGGCGCATTCACCACGGGGCCTCGATCATCGGGCGAGAGCCGCCGCCAGAGGCACGACACCGGCCAGGGAGCGAAGGACATCGTTCAGATGGGTGCAGGTGGTGACCCCGGAAAACTCGGTGCGGACCTTCCGCGGCAGATCCGCCACCGCCTCCCCCACAATCCGCCCGGCGCTCGCTAACGCCCGGGGGCACTCGGGCCAGGGGAGAGTGTGAGCCACCGCCTCTGAGGACAACACCACGAGGTCGTGGGGGTCCAACGTGGCGGCCAGGGTGTACTCGTGCAGCACATCCTCGGCCCCGTCGAGCCCCATGTGACTGTCGCGGAAATGAACGTCGAGCGACAGCCCCTCGCCGGCGGTGAGATCCAGGCGGCGGCGACGGCGAACCGATCGGGGGGCCATCGGCTCCATGTCGTGCCAGGCCAACGGATCCTCCGCCGAGGACAAGTCCGGCGCCGGTGGACCCACCGGAATCGGAAAAATACCGGTGGACTCGAGGGTGCCGAGCATGGTGGCGCCCCGTTCCCAGCCCGCACACAAATCGGCCAGTCCCTCGGCGCTGTTTTGGGGTATCTGCCAGTCGTCGTCCATCTCGCGGGCCGAGCCGTAACGGGAAATCAAGGCCGACATGGGCAGGTCGTCCAGGAGTTGATGCAGCACCGTGGACCCCGTCCGATGGCTGGCCAGCGTCTCGTCGAGCCGCCGTCGGAACCCCTGGCTGGCGTGCACCCCGATGAGGGACGCCACCGCCGGGACGGGCGGAACGGTCTCGATCTCAGCGATGTGGCCGGTGGCATCGATGGCCACCCGCAGGGAAACCTCATCCACCACCACCGTCGTGCCGTCGTCCCTCGTCAACAGATCACGACCCGCCGCCACCACGACCGTCGGCTCACCCATGTCGCCGCGACGCTGGTCGATCGTGGTGGTACGCCGCACCGACCCCCGCGAGCGCGGCGGTGTACCCGAGAGCGGATGGCGCGGCCCGGTGGGTAGCGACGCCACCAAGATCGAACGGGCCGTCATGACGGCCCCACCATCGGACGCACCATGGCCTCCTGGGCGAAGGAGGCCACCAACTCGCCCGCCGCGCCAAACACATCGCCCCGACCGAAGGCGCGCCCGTGGGCCACCAGCGGACTGTGCTGGGCGATCAGCACCCAGTCGTCGAGGCGGAACGGCTGATGGAACCACAACGAGTGCGATGTGACCGCCGTGTGCAGACTGACCGTGGAGGAAGCCTGCGACAGGCCCTCGAAGGGGCGCAGGGCCGTGCCGATGAGGGTGAGATCGGTGGCATGGGCCAGAAGCGCCTGATGAATCGCCCCCTCGGCCGGCCCATCCGCCGCCCGCATCCACAACTCCAGCGAGGCCGGTCCCACCGCCTCGCTGGCTAGATCCACCCCCCCGACGCTGCGTACCTCCCACGGGATCATCGGGAGCGGGTAAGCCACGGCGTCAGCGGGACCACCCACCTCGGGCGGCGCGTGGCTGTGGTACGGGCCGTCCTCGGCTATGTGCATCGACACCAGCGCCACCGCGATCACCTTGTCGCCCTGATGGGCCGTGATTTCCATGGTACCGAAGGTGCGGCCATCGTGGGTTTTGATCACGCGGTACCGCATGGGCTGACCCGTATCCCCTTCCCGGGGGAACAGCACCGTGATCGACTTCACGGACTTGCCCGGCGATGCCGCCGCGGCCGCCATGAGCACCTGCGCCAGGATCTGTCCTCCGAACACCCGGTGGTAGCCGATGTCGAGGTTGGATCCCTCCATCACGCCATCGCCGACCGACCGAAGGTCGAGACAGGCGAGCAGATCCGGCAGATCGAAGGCCATCAGCGTCCGCTCTCCAGCAGATCCGCCAGCACCACACGACGCAATACCTTGCCGCTGTCGGTGAGAGGAAGGTCGTGACGAAAGACCACCACATCGGGCGTCTTGGACGAACGCAGCGACGCCCGGACCACCTCCTGAAGTTCCTCCGCCGACGCCGTTGCCTCGGGCCGCAGCACCACCGCCGCGCCGATCCGCTGGCCCCACTCGTCATCCGGAATGCCCACCACCACGCAGGACGCGACGGCCGGATGGGCGAGCAGCACATCTTCGATCTCGGCGGGGGCAATGTTCTCGCCCCCGCGGATGATGGTGTCGTCGGCGCGCCCCTCGATAAAGAGGTAGCCGTCGGCATCAACCCAGCCCCGATCCCGAGTGGCGAACCACCCGTTGGCATCAAGAGCCACGGCATGGCCGAGGTATTCCCCCGAAACCTGATCGCCCCGAACCCAAATCTCGCCGTCGCGTACCTCCACCTCGACACCGGGCACCAGTCGCCCCACCGACGCCAGTCGCTCACCACTGCGGTGGTCCTCAGGACCGAGCACCGCGATGGTGGAACTCGTTTCGGTGAGGCCATAGGCATTCACGAAGTCGGTGGTGGGGAAGGCCACCAGCGCCCGGGTGAGCACGCTGATGGGCATCCGAGCGCCCCCGTAAGCGATCGAACGCAGGGTAGGGGTGGCGGCGATCTGATGGTCGCCCACCTGCTCGACCACCCGGGCGAGCATCGTGGGCACCACCATGGCGTGGGTGATGCCTTCTGAACGCACCGTGGCGAGCCAGGCCTCCGGCGAGAAGGCCGGCAGGTAGACGATCCGCCGGGCGCCGTACACGCTCGACACCACGTTGGCCACGCCGGCCACGTGATACGGCGGCACACTCACCAGGCTGGCATCCTCCGCGGGGGCGGCGGCGAACTCGACCGACCCGATCACGTAGGCACTGAGGTGGCGGTGGCGCAGCACGACCGCCTTCGGCTCGGCGGTAGTGCCGCTGGTGTAGAGCAACACCGCCACGTCGTCGCCGTCGGTGACGCTCACCGCCGCCTCCACGGCGACGGCGGTAGCGGCATTCCATTCCTCCACCGAGAGCACGGTCAGTCCCGACCCGTCCCACCAACCCGCCGCCGGGGCGTCGGCGATCACCAAGACGTCGTCGTGCTGGGCCAACAGCGAGCACAGCGCCTCCGCGCTCTGGCGATAGTTGAGCGGAAGAAACGGCACACCGGCCCAGGCCGCCGAGAACAGGGCCACCGGAAAGGCCAGATCGCTCGCCGCCACGTAGGCAAGATGCTGGGCGCCATGACGCCGGATGACCTCGGCTCCGGCCCCGGCTCGGTCGTACAACTGCTGGTAGGTGAGCCCGTGCTCGGTCGTGCCTATACCCCGACGGTCGGCCATCGCCGCCACGATCATCTCCAACAGCATCAGCAGCGTCATGCGCTCATGCCTCTCGGGTGAGGAGCATGGCGCCGGCGATCGGACCGCCGCCGTTGGCCACCACCGCTACCTCCACGGTCTTGCCCGGTACCTGCCGGGCCCCGGCCTCGCCTCGCAGTTGGAGCACCGCCTCATGGATGAAGCCGAAGCCATGAAGACGCCCGGCGGAAAGCTGGCCTCCGTGGGTGTTGAGTGGCAGTTCGCCGGGCAGGGCGATCCGCTCGCCGCCCTCGATGAACGGACCCGATTCACCCTTCCCGCAGAATCCGAGTGCCTCCAACCAGGTCATGGCCAGGAAACTGAAGCCGTCGTACAACTCGGCCACATCCACATCGGCGGGAGTGAGGTCGGTGCGGGTCCAGAGATGGGCTCCGGCGTCACGGGCCGCCATGGTCGTGAGATCGTCGTACTGATCCCACGATGGCCGTCCCCGCAGGGCCGAGCCGATGGCGTCAACGCGCGCCACGGGATGGTCCACATTGGGGGCATGGCCGACCGCCGACACCACCAGCGCGGTCGACCCGTCAACCGGGGCGTCGCAATCGAAGAGATGGAACGGAGTGGTGATCATTCGGGAGGCGAAGTAGTCGTCCAAGGTCATCGGGTCGCGGTACACCGCCTGGGGGTTCAGCCCGGCGTTGCGCCGCGCGTTGATGGCGATCATGGCCATCTGCTCCGATGTGGTGCCGAACTCATGAAAATGCCGTTGCGCGTTGAGCGCCAACCAGTGGGCGGCGGAATAGGCCCGGAAGGGAATGTTCCACTGGAACGACCCCCCCATCTTCGGGGCCTTGCCGCCGCCGCCCATCCCCAGGCCACCCATGCCAATGCCCTGGCGCCCGCCCGCCCCCTGTTCACTTGACTCGGTGACGGTGCGGTACACGAGCACATGGCGAGCCAGACCGGCCCCGACGGCCAACACGGCGTTGTGGACCGCCGCCATCTGCGCGGCTCCCTCGATACCCCCGGAGTGCCAATTGAGGTTGAGCCGCAGGGCCTCTTGCACCTCGGGCGAACCGGGTCCGGCGAACCCGGGCCCGCCCATCCCGCCGCCGGGATAGGTAGCCAATCCGTCCACCTCGGCCAGGGTGATCCCGGCGTCGGCCACCGCCGCCAGTGACGCGTCGATGGTGAGATCCAGACCTCCTCGACCCAGCCGCCGCCCCACCGCCGATTGCCCGATGCCCGAGATCACCGACCGGCGCTCGAAGTCGGTCAACCGCTCGCCGCCACGGGTGTGAAGAGCGGAAACCACACATCATCGTGCGCCTCGAAGGTGACCTGCACCGCCATGCCGATGCCGACCTCCTCGGGCGGACAGCCCACCACGTTGCTGGTCATCCGCAGGTCGGCCTGCTCCGGAAAGACGACGATGGCAATGGCGTAGGGCTCGTGGCCGCCATCCCAGGAGTGATGGTTCACCGTCACCGAGTACACCTCGCCGAGCCCGCTCACCGCCTCGGGGGCCACGTCCCGGCCCCCACATTCCGGGCAACGCGGCAGCGGCGGATGGAGGTAGTAGCCGCAGGCCTGACAACGCAGAAAGCGAAGGACGCCGCCTTCCCCCGCCGTCCAGAAGAAACGATTCTCGTCATCGAGCCGCGGCAGGACCCGAAACGGGATGTCGTCCAACTACTTCTTCCCACCCAAGCGTTCAGCGAGGGTGATCGCCGTGACGATGCCCTCGTCCTGGAACTTGCCCGTGCCGTGGCTCACGGCGGTGGTATCCACGTCGACGGCCTGCGCCCGCAACGCCCCTACGGTGCATTCCTCACGGGGTCGGTGGGCGAAGGGGTCAAAGGTGAAGTTGGCCATGGCGTTGAGGTGCGTGATGCGGTTGATCTCGTCGTCGGGCAGAGCCCCGAGGAACTTCATGGCCATCTCGGGTGAGGTGGGCCAGGTGGAGTCGGAGTGGGGGTAGTCGCACTCCCAGTGAATCTGGTTCGGGTTCAGGTGGCTCCGCACCTCGATGCCCACCGCGTCGTCGATGAAACAGGTGAGGACGTTTTCGTTGAACACCTGGCTCGGAAGCTTGTCGCCGAAGTCCTGGTTCGTCCAGGCGTGATGGTGCTGGTACACGTAATCAATCCGCTCGAGGAAGTACGGCACCCACCCGATGCCGCCCTCGCTCAGCGCCACCTTGAGCCGGGGGAACTTGCGGAACACGGGTGACCAGACGAGGTCGGCGGCGCACTTCACGATGTTCATCGGCTGCAGCGTGATCATGGTGTCGATGGGCGCATCCATCGACGTGATCACCATTTCCGATGACGACCCGATATGCAGACAGATCACCGTGTTGACTTCCTCACACGCCCGGAGGAACGGGTCCCAGAAATCGCTGTGCCAACTCGGGCGGCCGAGCTTCTCCGGGTTCTCGGAGAACGTGACGGCGTGGCAGCCCTTCTCGGCCATCCGCCGCACCTCGGCCGCCATGAGCTCGGCGTCCCAGATCGGTGGGATCGACAACGGGATCATGCGACCGGGATACGTGCCGCACCACTCCTCGACGTGCCAGTCGTTGTAGGCCTGAAGGAGTTCCAGGCCGATCTCCCGGTCGGGGCAGGTGTAAAACAACTGCCCGGTGAAACCGGTAATGCTGGGGAAGTTGAGCGACCCCAGCATTCCGTTGGCGTTCATGTCGTCAATACGGGCGTGGATGTCCCAGCACCCCTTGCGCATCTCCGAAAAAGCCAGCGGATCCACGCCGTACTCCTCCGGCACCCGACCCGCCACGGCGTTGAGCCCCACATTCGGGAGCGCGGCGCCCTCAAACATCCACACCTCGCGCCCGTTGTCCATGACCTTGATGAACGGGGCCCGGGCGGCGGCCGCCTTGGACAAGCGCCCCTCGAAGAGGTCCGGTGGTTCCACCACGTGGTCATCGACGCTCACCAGAATCAGATCATCGACCTGCATGCAATTCCCCCCGGGAGTCGAATGTGACGGCTTTGTTAGATTAGCGTTCCTCGTCGACCACGCAACCCGTACGACCGACGGGAGTGGCCGTGCCGGCGAAACCCACCCCAGCGCAACCAACCGCCCCGGAGCGTGACCACCACCAATGGCGACACCGGAGGATCTGATCAGCGTTCCGCCCGCCACCGAGGAAATCCGGCGGCGGCCGCCGTTCGGAAGCAATCCCGTGGTCGGTGAGCGCGGCAGCGACACCCAGCGCCGCATATTCGCCGCCGCCCTCGAGGTATTCGGGGAATTGGGTTTCAGCCGGGCCCGGGTTGAACTCATCACCCAGCGGGCCGGCTGCTCCCGCCCCGCCTACTACCAATATTTTTCCAGCAAGGACGACGTGTTCTGGGCTCTCGCCGGCCAACTCGGCGAGGAGATCGTGCAGCTCGCCACCGCTGTCCCGGGCGTCACGCCCGACGCCGCCGGGCTGACCCACCTCGCCGAGTGGATCGGCGAGTTCATGGACCTGCACGAGGCATGGGCCCCGGTATTCGCCTCCTTCCAGGCCGCTAGCCGCGGGCACCCCCACCGCGCCCAGCGCTCCGGCACCGTCAGCGATCAAACGGGCCTGGCGCTACTGCACGCCTTCGGAGCGCCTGCTCATTCCCGCCAGGGCACCCTCATGACCGGCTTGGTCGCCGTGCTGATCCGCTGCAGTTTCTTCGCCGAACAGACCCCTAGCGGCATGAGCCGCCAGCCCCTCGCGGTAGGGGTGGCCACCCTCATGCACCGCATCTTCGCCGGGCCCATCGTCGGGGTGAACGTGCTGCCCACCCCACCCGGCCCGCCGGGCCGAACCCCCTCCACCCCCGCCCCGTCCCTCGCCACCCCGGCCCCCGATCGCCCCTTGGCCCGCCGGGGTGCCCGCACCCGCGACCGCCTATTGGAGGCCGGGGCGCAGGTGCTTCCCGCCCGGGGCTACCACGATGCCCGGGTCGACGATGTGGTGGCGGCGGCGGGCGTGAGCCACGGCACCTTCTACCGCTACTTCACCAACAAAGACGACTTCTTCGAGGTACTGGCCGAAACCGCCTCCGGCCACATGATCGATCACCTCGACCGGCTCCACCTCGACCCGAAGGGGACGGTGGAAGACCTCCGTGGATGGCTGGTGGAGTGGTTCGCCATCTACGAGCGCGACGGCGGGATCATCAGCACCTGGCAGGAGATGCGGACGAACGAACGCTTGGCGGTCTTCTCCCGGGAGGTGGCTACCTCCGTGTACACGCGCCTCGTCCGCATCCTGTCGCAACGCCCCTTCGGTGATCCCGCCGTTGATGCGGTGATGTTGCTGGCCCTCATCGAACGCGTGCCCTACAGCGTGTACACGTTGCACTTCACCACCCCGGGGCCGGCCATCGATGCGATGATCACCGTGATCCGTCGTGGCTTGTTAGCCCAACCCGAGTAACCAAACCCCTATGGACTTCGAATTCACCAGCGACCAAATCGAGCTGCGCGCCAATGCCCGGGCCGTGCTGGAAGCGGCGTGCCCGGCGGCGGTGGTGCGGGCCGTGTACGAAGCCACCGGGGACGGCACCGCCCTGTGGTCCAGATTGGTTCAGCTCGACTGGCCCGGTCTCACCATCCCGGAGGAACACGGCGGGATGGGATTGGGCATGGTGGAACTGGCCATCGTGGTGGAAGAACTCGGGCGGGCGGTGGCCCCCACACCGGTGCTCGCCACCCTCACCCAGCTCGTCCCGCTCCTGCAGGCGGCGGGGTCGCCCCGGCTCCTCGACGAGATCGCCGCCGGCGCCTGCACCGGCACCCTGGCGCTGGCCGAAGACGGCGGGTGGCACCACCAGCCGATGCAGACCACGGCCCGACGCGATGGCCACGCCTGGGTGCTCAACGGCGTGAAGTCGCACGTCCTCGATGGCACCACCGCTGATTGGCTCGCCGTGGTGGCGCAGGGGAACGACGGCGTCGGGGCCTTTCTCGTGCCCGCCGCCGCTGTGGTGGCCACCGCCGTGGTGGTGATGGACCCCACCCTGCCCATCGCCACGGTGACACTCAACGACGTAACGGTGGGTGGCGATGACGTGCTGCTCGAGCCCGGCGACCCGGCGGCGGCGCTGGCCATCGAGCGCGCCCTGCAAACCTCGGTCACCGCCCTGGCCTGCTCCACCGTGGCCTCCTGCCGCCGCCTCTTCGAAATCACCCTTGACTACGCCAAGCAACGGGAACAGTTCGGTCGGCCCATCGGCTCGTTCCAAGCCCTCAAACACCGCCTGGCCGACCTCTACCTGTCCGTGGAGCGAGCCGCCTCGCTGGCCTGGTTCGCCGCCCTCACCATCGCCGAGGACGACGACCGTCGAGCCATTGCGGTGGCCATGGCCAAAGCCGCCGCCGGGGAGTGTCAGCGGCTGGTGGTGCGCGACGCGCTCCAGTTGCACGGAGGTATCGGCTTCACCTGGGAGCACGACCTGCACTTCCTGCTCAAGCGGGCCAAAGCCGGCGACGCCCTCCTCGGAACCGCCGCCTATCACCGCGCCCACCTGGCGGAGCTCCTCGGCTTGGCGCAACCCGCATGAAATTGCGCTTCGACGATGAGGTCGAGACCTTCCGGGCCGAACTTTTGGCATGGCTGGCGATCAACCGGCCCAGTGCCGCCGAGATGGCCGCCGAGCCGTCGGTGTCCACCGGCCATGCCCCGCCGTGGGCCCGCCGCTGGACCCGCACCATGTTCGATGCGGGCTGGCTGGTGCCCGGCTGGCCCCCCGAGCGCGGGGGACGCAACGCCGGGCCGGTCGAGTCGCTCGTGTACATCGAAGAACTAGCCAAAGCGCGCGTGCCGCGCACCACCAACGTGCAGGGCCTCGGCATCGTGGTTCCCTCGATCATCGACTACGGAACCGACGCGCAGATCCGCGATTACGCCATGCCGATCCTGCGCGGGGAGGCCACGGCGTGTTTGGGCATGAGCGAACCCAACGCCGGGAGCGACCTCGCCTCGCTCACCACCCGCGCCGTGCTCGACGGGGACCATTGGGTGATCAACGGGCAGAAGGTGTGGACCTCGGGCGCCAACTACGCCGACTTCTGCTTTCTGTTCTGCCGCACCGATCCCCACGCCCCGAAGCACCAGGGCATCTCGATCATCATCGTGCCCATGGACACGCCGGGAGTCACCGTCCGGCCCCTCCCCGAGATCATCCACCCCCACCAGCCCGATCTGAACGAGGTGTTCCTCACCGATGTGACCGTGCCCGCCCACCACCTGGTGGGCGAGCTCAACAACGGATGGGCCATGGCCAATGGTTCCCTCGCCCACGAACGGGCCATGGTGTGGGTGAATGCGGTGATGGGCCTGGAGGAATCGCTCACCACCCTCCTGGCGGAAGCACCGGCCCTGTTGGATCGACTCACCCCCTTCGAACGCACCCTGGCGGTGGACCAGATCGTGCAGGTAGCCATCGACACCCAAGCGGCTCGTTGCCTGGGCTATCGCGGCTTCGCCAAGTTTGCCCGCGGGGCCGGCGCCCCCGAGCAGGCCCTCATGAAGCTCTACGCCAGCGAGGCCCGCCAGCGGGTGGCCCTGGTCGCCGCCGAGATCCAGGGCGCCGATGCCCTCGCCGCCGGGGGCGTGGCCAACGATGGGCACCACGCCGTGGATGAACCCCAGGGCACCTGGTTGGAGCAGTACTTCCATTCCTTCGCCAACACCATTTCGGCCGGCGCATCGGAGATTCAGCGCAACATCATCGCCGAGCGCATCCTCGGCCTCCCCCGGAACTGAGCGACGATGCCGCTCGAGTCGGTGGGGGCGTTACTGGCGGCTCGAGCTCTCGACCACCGCCCGGGCCTGCAGAGCGAAGAGGCGGCGTGGACCTGGGCCGAAGTGGTGGCCGAGGGCGCGGCGCGGGCGGCCTGGTTCGTGGAGCACGATCTCGCCGGTCGGCACGTTGGGGTGCTGCTGGAGAACGTGCCGGAGTACGTGTTCCTGCTCGGCGGGGCCGCCCTCAGCGGCACCGTGGTGGTGGGCATCAACCCCACTCGTCGCGGCGCCGAACTCGCCGGTGACATCCGCCATAGCGACTGCGCCCTCGTGCTCACCACCGCCGCCCAAGCGCCCCTACTCGACGGTCTCGACCTCGGCATCGAGGTGGTTGTTGTCGACGATCCGGCCTGGGCGGAGAGCATCCACCGCCACCGCTTCGCCGCGGTGCCCGCCGTGCTGCCGGCGCCGGAGGCGCTCTATCTCCTCATCTTCACCTCCGGCTCTACCGGCGCCCCCAAGGCCGTGCAGATGAGCCAGGGTCGCGCCGCCCGCACGGCGGGAAAAGCGGCGGTGGCCTTTACCAGCCACGATGTTCTCTACTGCGCAATGCCGTTGTTCCACGGCAACGCCCTGCTGGCCAACCTGTTCCCGGCCGTGGTGTCGGGGGCATCGGTGGTGCTCAAGCGGCGCTTCTCCGCCTCGGCGTTCCTGGCCGACATCCAACGATTCGGGTGCACCTACTTCAATTACGTGGGACGGGCCTTGTCGTATCTCCTCGCCGTGCCCGAGACCGATGAGGATGCCCACAACCAACTCGTCTTCTGCCTCGGGTCGGAGGCTTCCCCGCGTGACCGGCGTGAGTTCCGCCGTCGCTTCGGGTGCTACGTGGTGGAGGGCTACAGCTCGAGCGAGGGCGGCGTGGTGATCCAACCCGTGCGCGGCATGCCCCCCGACGCCCTCGGACGCCCCGCCGAGGGGGTAGACGTAGTCGTCATCAATCCCGAGACCGGGGTGGAATGTCCGCCGGGCCGGTTCGGGCCACAGCGCCAACTACTCAACTCGGCGGAGGCCATCGGCGAGATCGTGGGACGCGACGGACTGGCGAGTTTCGAGGGGTACTACGCCAATCCGGCCGCCACGGCGGAGCGGAGCCGAGGCGGCTGGTACTGGTCCGGCGACCTGGCCTACCGGGACGAAGACGGCATCTTCTATTTCGCCGGCCGCACCGCTGATTGGCTGCGAGTGGACGGGGAGAACTTTGCCACCGCGCCGGTGGAAGCGATCCTGGGACGGTTCCCGGGGGTGAATGCGGTGGTGGTGTTTGCGGTACCCGATCCGCAGACCGGGGATCAGGTGATGGCGGCCATCGAAGTGGAGGCCGGAGTGGACATCGATCCGGCCGAGTTGGCCACCTTCCTCGCCGCCCAACCCGACCTCGGCACGAAATGGGCCCCTCGGTTCGTGCGGCTGGTGGAGGCCATTCCCCTCACCGCCACCGGAAAAATGGACCGCCAACCCTTGCGGGCCGAAGGCTGGGACACCACCGACCCCATCTGGTGGCGCCCCTCCCCTCCCTCGGCCTACGAGGTGTTCACCCCCCACCACCGCGCTCACCTACGCCGCGCCTTCATCGACGCCGGTCGCGGCGGCTTGCTCACCCCTCCGGAGTGAGGCGGCGGGCTAGGCCCGCTCGATACGGGCGAGGGCCGCCGCCAGGGTTGGGTCCTCACCCACCCGGAACGGACTGGCTTGACCCGCCGCCTGGAACAGCCGCGCAATCCGGGTGGAGATGGCACTGGCGCGCACGAGGGCAAAAACCTCGTACCAGGCGAGGTCCGCCAGCGGCCGAGCGATCCCCCGTTCCAGCGCCGCCACCGCCTCGGAGTGGGTGCCGAACCCGGGCATGGACAGGCCGGTGAGGGCGGTCTGCAAGGTCTCCAGCGCCAGAAACCAGCCGACGTCCATCTCGGCCGGACCCACACTGGCCATGTCCCAGTCGATCACGGCGAGCGGTGTGTGGGTGTCGGCGGCGAAGATCACGTTGCCGAGGCGCACGTCACCCCACAGGAGCGACGGGGCTGGTTCCACCTTCGGTCGGTTCGCCCGACACCACCCCAGAGCCTCGGCCAGGGCCGGGGGTGGAGCGGCCTCGGTGGCCCAGAGGAGGTAGTGGTCCCAATAATCCAACTCGGCGGCGAGCCCGGCCCGCAGACCCAGTCCGCGGTGGTCGGTCCCATGAATCGCCCCGACCGCCGCCAGGAAGGAATGCCACAGCGAGCGCCGAGCAGCGTCGTTGGGCAAGCTCAGCAACCAACCATCAGCAGGAGTGAACTCGCCGGGGATCCGCCCGGCCACAAACGGCATGGCCACGAACGGATCACCCAGGAAGGCGGCGTCCGGCTCGTAGCGGGCGGGCCCCGCCACGGGAACGCCCGCCGCCCCCACCGCGTTCTGCACCGCCGCCTGCTGCTCCAGGTCATAGGAGGGGAAGATGCCCGCCGACAGCGGAGGAAGACGGATGACCAGGACGTCTTCAACGATGAGCGTCTCGCAGGACCACCCCGGAGTGGGGCGCTCGATCGACCCCACCGAACGCCCCAACCACCGCTCGAGCCCGGCGCGCAGATCGTCGAGATCGCGGCACACACTCAGGCTCACATGAAGCTCGCTTCCTCGGTGAGCCCCATCTCGGGGTGAGGACCGACGAAGAGGCTCTGCAGATTGCCGATGCCCACCCCCCCACCGACGGGATCCTCCACCCGCACGAGGTTGTCTCGCATCTGGTGGATGCGGTGGGCGGTCGCGGGCTCGGTGCAATCGGCGATGTACTCCCCGTCCACATGCAGATCCCCGCGCCACTCGCCGTGCCAATGGCCGTCGAACCCGAAGTACAGACCGGTCCCGAGATGGAACCCCGTATCGCCCAAGGCGCTCACCGTGAGCGGGCGCGCCGTTCCATCGGCCATCGTGCAGTGCAACCGGACGGCGGAGAGCCGCCGATTTTCGTTCTCCACCTCGGCCTCGGGAACCAACGCCACAAAGGCTTCCCGACGGCCGTCGGGGTGTTCGATCCCCCCCTGCAGTTCAATCCGTTGCCAATCGGCAATGCCGTGGCGTTGGTAGTAGAGGTGGATCCCGTAGCGACTGCCGTCGGGACGCTCACACAAGATGGGCGACCACAGCACCGTGGTGGATACCCCCGGGGGCCGGGGGGCGTCGGCCACATCCACGACCGGCTCCCCCACCATGTAACGCACACCCCAGGAATGGTCACGGGTAGACACCGCGTTGCCGTCGTCGAATTCGTGCCGGGTACCGTCGATATCCACCCACCCCTCGGCGGTACCGATCTGGTGGTAGCGCACGATATTGGCGTCGAGGCGCAAACCGTCTCGACTCCGATGTTGCTCCGGCTGTTCGAGGGCGGCGGGCACGGCGGCGTGGAAGGTCCACTCGAAGCTGATGGGCACTACGTCGTTGGGGGCGAGGCTGAAGCGCACCTGCTGCAGTGGCTCGAGCACCTCGTAGCGGATGGGTCCGGTCTCGAGGTGGTCGCTGGCCGGCATGAGCGCCCGGCTCGATCGCACCGTCCACTGCTGGCGACCCTGACTCACTCCGGCGTAGGCATCGAGCACCCCGCGGTTGGGGTACTTGCCCATCCCGAAGGCCAGGCTCACCGACCCGTCCCGGCGCGCCGCCATGGCGCACACCTTTTCGGTCCAGGACCGGTCGCTCTGCCCCACCGTGGCGAAGGTGTCGACAATCTGGTGATGAAACGACTCGTCGGCAGGCACCAACGGTCCGAGGGTGGTCATCAGGCAGGGCCTTTCGGGAATGCGGAGACGGATTGTGTGTACGGTCGGGAGCGATGGTGCTGGACAAAGAAGCGGCGAGTTTGGACGGGGTGGTGGCGATCGTCACCGGCGGGGGGGCCGGCATCGGCCGCGGGATCGCCCAGGGTTTGGCGACCTTCGGCGCCCGCGTGGCCATCTGGGAGCAGGACGAAACCAGCGGAGCCGCCGCCGCCGCCGAGATAGGGGGCCTGGCCTGCACCACCGACGTGCGCGACGAGCGTCAGGTCGACGAGGCGTTGGCCCGCACCCTTCGCCACCTCGGCCCGCCCACGGTGCTCGTGAACAACGCCGGGGGCGTGTTCTCCTCCCCCCTGCTCGACACGGCCCCGAAGGGCTGGGATGCCCTGCTGCGCGCCAACCTCAGCCAGGTGCTGTTGTGCACCCAACGGGTGGCCCGGGCCATGGTGGAGGCCGGCCAGGGCGGCAGCATCATCAACATCACCTCGATTGAGGGCACCCGGGCCGCCCCCGGTTACGCCGCCTACGCCGCCGCCAAGGCCGGGGTGATCAGCCTCACGCAAACCGCCTCCTTGGAATTGGCGCCCCTGGGCATTCGGGTGAACGCACTGGCCCCCGACATCACCCTCACCGAGGGCATGGCCTCGGTTGCACCCCCCGGGGCCGACGCGTCCTTCGCGGCGGTGGTGCCGATGGGAAGGGCCGGCCACGTCGACGAAATGGCGGGGGCGGCGGTGTTCCTCGCCTCGGACTTGTCGCGGTATGTCACCGGGCAGACCCTCCACGTGGACGGCGGCACCCAGGCCGCCGCCGGCTGGTACCACCACCCCGACGACGGCCATTACGTCCTCGGCCCATCGCGCTGAACCCGGACCGGCTCGCCCGACGCCTCGGCGCGCCCCCACGCGGTCATTGGGGGATCACCAGGGCGGGCAAGGGGTGGCGGAACAGCGCGGCGGCGTTTTCGCAGCACAGTTTCCGGCGCTCGGCCGGAGGCAGATGACCCCAGGCCTGCTCGATCACCGCTTGGGTATCGGGCCAGGTGCTGTCGCCGTGGGGATAATCGACCTCCACCATGATGTGATCCAGACCAATGGTGTGACGGGTGTCGATCGTGGAGGGATCGTCGATGGTGCAAAACCAGAAACTGCGCCGCAACACGGCGGCGGGATCCTCGTCCCAACCCAGGCCATAGCCGGAGCGGTCCACCAGATTGGTGAGCCGGTCGATGAGCATCGCTACCCAGCCGATTCCCCCCTCGGCCATCGCCACTTTGAGGTTCGGAAAGCGCACCGTCCACCCCGCCCATAGCCACTCCGTGCAGGCCTGCAGGGAGAGCTGGCTGAACAGCGTGGCGACAAGGGGGATGATGGCCTGGTCGCAACCGGGGGGAATGTCGCCCATGCCCGAAGACCCCACGTGGAGACACACCACCGTGTCGGTATCGGCGCAGGCCTCCAGGATGGGCGCCCAGTAGTCGTCAAAGATCGACGGCAGCCCGATCTGGTGCGGGCGCTCCGGCAGGGTCACCGCCCGGAAGCCCCGCTGCGCGTTGCGACGAATCTCGGCGGCGCCGGCCTCGGGATCGGTGAGCCAGGTGATCCCGAGCGGGATGATGCGGTCCGGGTGCGGCTGCCACCAGGCGTCATGCACCCAGTCGTTGAACGCCCGGGTGGTGGCCAGACCCAGGGTCGGGTCGGAGCATTGCGAATACACCCGCCCGCAGAACCCGGTGATCATCGACGGAAAACTCATCGACGCCCACACGCCGTTCAGGTCCATGTCCCCCACCCGGGCATCCACATCGAAACACCCCGGCCGCATCTGATCGAAGCGAAATGGCTCCAGCGCCACGGTCTCCGGCCGACGCCCCGCTACCGCGTTCATCCCCACCTGGCTATGGCGTTGCCCGTCGAACTCCCACACCTGCTGACCCCGACCGTCGAGCACGACGCGCGGCGCTCGCTCCTGCAGCGCCGCCGGCAAGCGGCCCTCGAACATGTCCGGCGGCTCCACCAGGTGATCGTCGACCGAGATGATGGTGGCGTAGCGGTGGCGCGGTTCCGGTTCGGGGAGGAACAACTCGGGGTTCAGCGCCGTCATGTCAGTGCAGGATCGATGGGTCGGCTCGTAGCTCGCGTCGGGCCATGGCCTCGAAGAGCCCCGGGAAACTGACCTGCGCGAAGGGCGCCGCAAAGCGCTCGAACACCTCCGGTCGCACCGGTACCCCACCGCCCATCGCCTCCACATGCCACGCCTGTCGGCAACGCCATTCCAGCACCACGGCGCGGTGATGAGCCTGCGCGATGTCCTGGCCCACCACCAACACCCCGTGGTTGGCCAGCAACGCGGTGCCGGCATCGCCCAGCGCGGCCACGCAGGCCCGAGCGTTATCCAGCGCGTCGACCGAACCCCCGAAGTCGTCGTAGAGAGCAGGGTCGCCCGGCATCATGGCGGAGGTTTGGTCGTAAACCGGCGGCACCCGATGGGCATCCGCCCACAACGTGCCCCAGCGCGGGTGATTGTGCAGGGCCACACCGATGTCGGGGCGTTGCCGGTGTAACTCGATGTGCAAGGTGATCGCCGGGGTCACGGTCCAGCGGCCCTCGAGCACGTGGCCATCGCCGTCGATACGCATGATGTCGCTGGCGGTCACTTCGTCCCAGGTGAGACCCCACGGATTCACCAGCAGCGTGCCGTCGGGTTGGCGGGCGGTGATGTGCCCGGCGAGGTGGTCGTCGTACCCCTCCCGGAACAGCATGCGGGCCAGCAGGGCCACGGAGGCTTGGGGAGTCATGGACGGCAGCGGGGGTGCCATCAGCCGCCGCGGTTTCTCACCACCACTCATCGGACCCCCTCCCCTCTGCGGTCGGCGAGAGGCTACCGCAGCGCCCCGGGGTGGGAGCCGAGCCAACGACCGGACCCGGCGGGCGGCGGCGGTGCCTACGATCGGTGCCATGACCATCGTGAACCATGTGGGCCTGTGCGTGACCAACCTCGAACGGTCCCGCACGTTTTATGAGCAGGTCTTGGGGTTTGTGCATCACTACGACCTGTCGGTGCCCGACGCCCCCGCCAGCCAACTCCTCGAGATCAGTGCACCGGTTGGTCTGCGGGCCGTCTATCTCCGCCACGGTCACTTCACCCTCGAACTGCTCCACTTCGATCGCTCCCACAACGACCCGGCGCGGCCACGCTCCTTCACCGAACCGGGCCTTACCCACCTGTCGTTCACCGTGCCCGACCTCCCCGTCGCCGCCGAGAAGGTCCTCGCCCACGGCGGCGAGGTCTTGACCCACACCGCGGTGGGCGGGGCCGCCATCATGGTGCGCGACCCCGATGGCCAACTCCTCGAACTACTCGCCCCCCGCGACCGCTAAGGACGCGGGAGTTTCACGGCCCGGTCGGCGATGATGTTTTTCTGCACCTCCGTGGTGCCGGCCCCGATCGAGGTGAATCGCTGCCACGGATAGTTGTGGGCGGCGTGGCCGCCGTTGATGGCTTCGGGCCCTCCCTTGGCCAAGATTCCGAGCGGACCGAGCAGATCGATGTTCAGTTCGGCCAGGGCCTGGGAAAGATGGCTCCACTGAAGTTTGGCGATCTGGGCTTCGGGAAAGGACCGCTCGCCCTTGAGCACCTTAGAAAGAGCCCGGGCGTTCAGCAGGCGAGTGAGTTCCACCTGGGCGTACATCCGGGCGATCCGGTCGCGCAGGTCGGGGGCGAGGAGCGCATCGGGGTTGTGCTCTCGCGCCGCCGCGATCATCTCGTCGAGTTCGGCCCGCAGACCAATGGCGATGCCCCCCGTTCCCGCCCGCTCGTGGGTGAGGGTGCCCATGGCCACGTTCCATCCGTCACCCTCCTCGCCCAGGCGGTTGGCCACCGGCACCCGGGCGGCGGTGAAGGACACCTCACAGAACATCGCCTCGCCGGTGATCTCGCGGATGGGACGGCACTGCACTCCGGGCGTGTGCATGTCCACGATGATCGCCGTGATGCCCTCATGCTTGGCCCCCCGGGCAATGGCACTGGGATCGGTGCGCACGAGGAACAGGCCCCAGCGGGCCAGATGGGCGGTGGAGGTCCACACCTTCGTGCCGGTCACCACGTACTGGTCACCATCGGCGATGGCGAGGGTGCGCAGGTTGGCGAGGTCGCTGCCCGCCTCGGGCTCACTGAACCCCTGGCACCAATGCTCGGTGGCGGCGATGATGCCCGGCAGCCACTGTTGCTGTTGGGCCGGACTAGCCCACTGCATGATCATCGGGCCGATCTGCCAGATGCCGTTGGCGTTGTAAATGCCCGGCGTCTTCGCCCGGGCCATCACCTCGGAGTACACGACGTTCTGCATGGTGGTGGCCTCCCGGCCCCCCCAGGAGCGCGGCCAGTTGATCGCCGCCCATCCGCCCTCGTGCAGACGTTGTTGCCAGGCCTGCCGCCTCGCCATCGTGCGACGCGTCTCGTCGCCGTGATCGGCCCCGATCTCCCCCTGATCGATGAAGTCGGGAAGGTTGGCGTCGAGCCACGCCTGCAGTTCGGCCCCGAAGGCTTCGTCCTCAGCCTGATACGCAAAGTCCACGGTGGCCAAACTAACAAGAGCGTCACCTAAGATCCCCTCCGTGGACTTCACGTTCAGCTCCGAGCAGGATGCCTTTCGGTCTGTGACCCGTTCCTT
>VFJN01000191.1 GCA_009886035.1 Actinomycetota bacterium | reverse complement strand
GGGGTCGGGATCGCAAGGTGGCTGAGAGCGGGGAGGGAGCGCTATCGTCGCACCGCAGGTGGTCGTCAGCAGGAGGGGCAGCGTTCGACATGACGAAACGAACCCAGCCTGATGTCGATGTCCAGCGCCAGCTGGACGTTGCCGCTGAACTGGCGGCCGACGGCCGCTGCCTCCAGGCCCTCGACGAGCTCGTGGCGCTCAACCGGTCGCGGCCCGATGCCGAGGTCGAGCGCCGGATGGTGGAGCTGCGCCACGCGGCGTTCGCAGAGCTGTCGAAGGCGCCGGGCCGACCGACCTGGCCGGCGCGCTTCCCCGACCCCTTCCCCGGGCTGGCCGGCCTGCCCGAGGTCGACGCGGCGCACCTCACCGGTGACCTGCTGGGCGGGGCGATCACGAACCACGGGTGCCTCCTCGTGCGCGGGTTGGTTGATGTGCCGGTGGTGGAACGGCTTCGACAGCACATCCAGTGCGCCTTCGAGGCCCGTGACGAGCTGGCGGCCGGCGCTTCGTCCGAGGCCGATCGGCCCTGGTTCGTGCCCTTCGCTCCCGGCCGGGAGAAGGCGGAGCGCTTCGCCCGGGACAAGTTCATCCGCACCGTTGATGCGCCGTCGGTCCTCTGGGAGGTTGCGGAGGTCTTCGAGAACGTCGGCCTCACCAAGGTCGTCACCGACTACTTCGAGGAGCGCCCGGCGATGATCGCCAACAAGTGGGTGCTGCGACGCTCGCCGTCAGGAGTGGTCGGCACCGACTTCCACCAGGACGGCGCCTTCCTCGGGGAGGGGATCCGCACCGTGGACTGCTGGATCGCGCTGTCGCACTGCGGCCCGGGCACCGGGAGACCGGCGATGGACATCATCCCGAAGCGATTCGATGGGGTTCTGGATGACCACGCGGGAGCGGCCTTTCCCTGGTCGCTCGCCGAGACCGCCCTCGATGGCGTGCTGGCGGAGGTGCCGTTGTGCAGCCCTGTCTTCCACGAGGGCGACGCCCTGCTCTTCGACGAGCTCCTGCCCCACCGCACCACCCAGGGTCTCGATCTGGGGATGCGCTACGCCATCGAATCGTGGTTCGTCGCTCCGTCGTCCTACCCCGAAAAGCACCTCCCGATCATGCTCTGAGCCGGTCGCCGCCGACCGGCTCAGATGCCGGGTGCCTCTGTTGCGATACCAGCCTTTCCCCGCCCGATCTTAGGACTCACCGCTTCGTGCCTCGTTCAAACCCGACGCGCCACGATGCCGTTGTCCGTCAGGTACTTGGCGAGGTCGGCGGCGAGGGCGGTGGAGAACTTGTTGGTGAGGTGGGAGCCGTCAAACTGGACGACTGTGCCACCGAGGATGGGGTCGCAGATGGGCAGGTAGGGACACACGAGACGGTCGAGGTCCACGGACCACACCTGGTTGTTTTCGCGATCGATCCGCCGGTAGGTCTGCTCCAGCGGAGAGGGGGACGCGCTGACGACGTAGCGACATTCCTCGACGACGACCGCCGACGATAAGCAGGTGACCGGGTCGGTTCCCTTACCGGCGTTGGGAATGGGCTCAACGATGACGATGGAACGGTTCTCGGCGGCGAGTTGGGCCAGGGAATCGGTGGTCAGCTTTTCGAGCCAGGCGTCGAGTTCTGGGCCCGGTTCGAGCACGTTCCCGTCTGGCCCGAGGAACGGCAGGTTGCGCCGGGGATAGTCGTTGTTCATGACGATGATGACGTCGGGGTCGAGGGCGGGAACGACCCGGTCGTAGACATCGTCCTTATGGCGCCGGCACTCTGCTACCGGTTGGGGTACCCCGCCGCCGGGCACCCGAAAGAGTTCGCGTTGCCACGGGCATCCAGCGCGCACCGCCACGGACAAGGTGAGGTTGTTCTGTTTGGCGATGATGGCGAGTGCCGGGGCCAGGGTGGCGGCATGGCTGTCGCCGATGAGGAGGACGTGTTGCCCGGTGCCTTTCACGATGGTGCAGGCCGATTCCGGGGCGTCGAAACACGAGGTGAAGATTGGGATGTCGTTCCGGATGGCCTGGTAGTCGAGGTCGGGGACGGGAGTGAAGCCGCTGGTGGCCAGGTCGGTGTTGGTGGGGGTGGCGGTGGTGGGGGCCGGGGCGAGGACCGCGGGGATGATGGCAAAGGCGCCGAAGGCGCTGATGGCGAGGCCGACGGCGATGACTGGTCCTCGATGACGGTCAAGGACCCCGGAGATCCGGATGGGGTGTTCCATGATCTGGTAACTCAACGAAGCCAGTCCGGTGGCGACCAGGACGGTCAGGACGAACGTGGAGAGCGGGGAGACCTCGGCCGTCTCGGCGATGATCAGGATGACGGGCCAGTGCCACAGATAGGTGCCGTAGGAGATGCGTCCCAGGTAGACCATCGGGGCGAGAGAGAGCCCTCGCCGGGCGGTCCCACCGCCGGCCGCTTCGAGAGTCACGATCACCACCACTGTCGCCAGAGTGGCCACTAAGCCCCGCTGGACCACCGGAAAGTCGATCCAGGAGGTGGCCGCCACCACGATGGTTACCAGCCCCGCGGCTGCCGCGGCCCGGGCCACGGCTGGTTTCCGCCCCGCCCATTTGACCAGGCCGGGACTCAGGGCCACCAGCGCTCCGGCGAGCAGTTGATAGGCCCGGGCATCGGTCCCATAGAACGACCGCGCCGGATCCGAGCCTTGCAGGGACCAGGCCCACACCAAGGATGCGGTGGCGGCCAATGCCACCAGTGCTTGTGTCGCTCGCTGGCGCTGTGTCCCGAAGCGGCGGGTGAGGGCGAACAGTCCCGTCAGCAGCACCGGCCACACCAGATAAAATTGTTCCTCGACGGCTAAGGACCAGAACTGGAGGACCGGGTTCGTGGCGATGTCCGCCACGAAGTAGTCCTTTGACTGGCTGATGAAGTACCAGTTGGTGACGTAGAGGAACGCCGCCCGGAAGCCGCCTTCTGCCTCGGCCACCTCCACCGGCGACGCCACCACCGAGTACAGCACGGCCGACACCAGCAGCACGACGGCCGCCGCCGGGAGCAACCGCCGAAACCGGCGGGCGTAGAACCGGCGGAATCGGATCGAACCGCTGCCGTCGAGGTCTCGCAGCAGCAGCCGCGTCACCAGATAGCCCGAGAGCACGAAAAACACGTCGACCCCGATGAAACCACCCGAGAACCGGTTCAGCGGGGCGTGGAACGCCACCACCAGGTAGACCGCCACAACCCGGAGACCATCGAGGTGGGCCCGGTAACCGGAGGCGGTACCGGCCTTGCTCTCCAGGCCAAGGCCCGCCTCAACCCCCACCGACCCCCCAGGCTCCACCCGCCGACCCTACCAACCGTGATGAAGGCAAAGATCGTCACGAAGCGACCCTCGCGCCGCCTGCACTCGACATCGAAAGGCGCCGATCAGCCCGACGGGGGATCAGGAACACGCGTTAGCGCTCGCGGGCCGAGCATCGGCATCGCCAACCACCTCGGCCAGGGAACGGGCAGGGTCGGTCTTTCACTTATGCGTCTCGCGCTATGGTGCGCGGGGACAAGCGAGATCAGGGGGAAGTATGGGAACCAAAGCACGGGGCGGGCTCGTACTGCTTATTTTTGCGCTGCTGATCGGCACGTTTGGGGTCTATGTGGCGGCCTTCGCCCGTCACCGGCCACCATCGGTGTCGGTGGTGGCCGGTGAGGATGGGGTGCCCACCTTGGTGCTGCAAACCGTGGGATCGTTGGGGTTCGGCGAGAAGCCCGACTGGCCTTCGTATCTCGTGCAACGAAGTGACGGTTCGTGGGAACAGACCACGGTCTTCACTCTCCCCGCCAACTCCATCGTTCATGTCAAGGTGCTCCAGTACGACACCCAGACGGGTCTGCGCAACAACTTCTTCGGTCAGCCCCAAGGACTCGTCGACGGTGCCATCACCATCGATACGGAAACTGTCACCGGCAGCGACATTGTGAAGACCTTCAGTCCGGATCTGGCGGCCCACACCTTTACCGTGCCCGGCCTCGAAGTGTCCGTTCCCTTGGTGGGGGTGGCCAACGACGCACCCAACCAGTGCACCGTGGCTCCCTGCGATGAGACCAACGCTCATCGGACGATCGAGTTCGATATCAAGACTGGTGAACCGGGCCGCTTCCGTTGGCAGTGCTTCGTGCCGTGTGCTCCGGGCGGGTTTCTTTATGGAAACGGTGGTCCCATGCAGACGGTGGGGTTCATGGACGGATTCGTGGATGTCGCCTGATGCCGACCCCGGCCGGGCGGACATCTCGCACGGGCGAAGGATCTTTTTCATTTGGCTGGTTGTCACCGCCATCGTCACCCCCCCCGTGGCGTTATTCGTGGCGCCGTACCTCCCCCCGGGGGATGCCTCGGTTCAGGCCAACAACCAGCAAATGATCAACAACATTCTCCTGGTGATGGTCATACCCATCATCCTGGGAGTGGTGGTCTACGTCTTTTACTCCTTGGTTGTCTTTCGAGATCGGGGTGACGACCGCCCTGACAGTCCGGTGTTGCGGGGCAATCGGCGCGTCACCGTCTGGTGGATCATCGGTACCTGCCTCATCGTGGCCTTCGTGGTCCCCTACGGCACATGGCAGTGGATGGGCCCCGGGGTGGGGAGCGGAAGTGCGCAGGGCCCGAAGCCGATTGCCACGCCGCCCGGCAAGGCCCTCGAAGTGCAGGTCATCGGTCAGCAATGGCAGTTCACGTATCGGTATCCGTCCTTTGGCGGGATTGAGACCCAAGAACTGGTCCTTCCTGAGGATCAGTACGTGGAACTCCACGTGACATCCCTTGATGTGAACCACTCGTTCTGGGCGGTTGGCCTTGCCCTCAAGGCTGACGCGGTGAACGGAGCCGACAATGTTGTGTTCGTCAAGGCCACGCGCCCGGGCGACTTCAAGATCCGCTGCGCCGAACTCTGTGGCCTCTGGCACGGGCAGATGTATCAAAACGATGCCCGGGTAGTGCCCGAAGCCGAATTTCAAACATGGATCAAGCAGCAAGCGGAACTCAACGAGGGCCTACTCCAGTACCTTCCCCCCTACGCCCATATCTACTATCCACAGCCCTTTTATCGTGGCGACTAATCGGCAAGGACCGCAGGCGTGACCGAGACTGTTTCTCTTACCAGCCCAATTCAGAAGCCGCCCAGACGGTTTTGGCGCTTCGGCGTCGGGTCGGGGCTGCTGGGGGCCTTCGTTGGGTTCGTCCTCGGCCAGGTCATCGGTCGGACGATCTCCGGTTCGTGGGATCCAGTCAATGGCACCGACCAACAAGATCTTGCTCTGGTGCTCGGCTACGTGTTCGGGGTGATCGGCTGGCTCTGCGGTCTTGGCTTCGCGCGTTATCCCATCCGGCGCCTGCGCGGCCAGGAACCGGGGCTGTTTGCCGACGATCACAGTGAAGACGGGGCCAGTCGTTTTTTCCGACTGAGTACCGATCACAAAGTCGTTGGCATCCAATACATCGTGGGTGGCCTGGCCACGTTCCTCATCGGCGGCCTCAACGCCATGCTGATTCGGTATCAGTTGTTGAGCCCCACCGGCACTGCCTGGAACCCCAACGAATACCTCACCATTGTGAGCCTGCACGGCAGCGTGATGGTGATGACGATGTCGGCCCTGATCCTGGGCGGATTCGGGAACTATCTCGTGCCGCTCATGATCGGATCACGGCGCACGGCGTTCCCGAGAATCCAGGCGCTGTCTTTCTCGCTGTTCATCTCGGCGGTGCTGGTCATCATCACGTCGGTGTTCGTCGGCGGGATCCCGACCGGCTGGACGGGCTACTCACCCTTGGGGCTCGAGGCCAGGGTCGGCATGGATTCGTATTATGTGGCGTTCGCGCTGGTGGCGATAGCGCTCACCCTGGTGGGGATCGACCTCATGGTCACCATCATTTCGTTGCGGGCCCCCGGGATGTCATGGAAACGACTCCCCATCTTTGTCTGGTCGGTACTCGCCACGACCGTGATGATGGCGCTCGCCTCACCGATGCTCCTCGCCACCGGCTACATGGGCCTGCTCGACCGCACGGTCGACACGGTGAACTTCGTGGCCCCAATGGGGGGTTCGGCCTTCCTCTACGAGAACCTCTTCTGGTTCTTCGGGCATCCGGAGGTGTACATCCTGGCGATCCCCGGGTTTGGCATCATCCTCGAGATCATCCCGGTCTTCACCCGCCGAACCTTGTGGGGCTATGGCCTCGCGGTGGTGGGGATGCTCGGCATTGCCTTCATGAGTTTCACGGTGTGGCAGCACCACCTCTTCGTATCCGGAATCAACTCGGACCTTCGCCCGTTCTATTCGCTCTCCACCGAACTGATCTCCATCCCCACGAGCTTCGTCTTTCTCGCTGCCTTCGGAACGCTTTGGAAGGGCAAGATTCGCTTCTCCGTGCCCATGCTGTTTTCTCTGGCGTTCATCTCTAACTTCATCATCGGTGGGGCCACTGGGATCTTTCTCTCTGACGTTCCCAGCAATGCCACCACCCACGGATCGTATTTCGTCATGGCGCACTTTCACTTCACGATGATGGGTGGCTTGGTGTTCGCCATGTTCGCCGCCATCTACTATTGGCTCCCGAAAATGACCGGCCTGCGTTTCCGGGAGGGCGCCGCCAAGTGGCATTTCTGGACGCTCTTCATCGCCTTCAACTCCACCTTCCTGCCCCTGTTCGTGCTCGGGGCTCGAGGGATGCCGCGGCGGGTCTCGTCCTACGACCCGACGTTCGTGTTCCTGAACCGGTGGGCGTCGATCTCGGCCTTCTGCATTTTCGCCTCGATGCTCATCTTCATGGCGAACTTTGTCTGGTCCCAGTTCCTCAGGCGCGAACGCGCCGATGCCAACCCCTGGGATTCGCGTGGCCTCGAGTGGCAGGTCGCCACCCCGGTCCCGGCCCATAACTTCTCCGAGATCCCCGTCGTGCTGTCGGCGCCCTATGAGTACGGGGTGCCCGGAGCGGAGCCGGTGGCCAATCTGGCTCCCACCGGCACTCCCGACCCGGTCGATGGGGATGGCAATCCCATCGAGAACCCCGATCGCACGCCCGGTGTTCTCCTGGCGGGGGGCCGAATCTTCTCGCTCTCGGTCATGTTTTTCTTTGCCGCGTTCGTGTTCTCGTTCTTCTACCTTCGGTCCATCGACTCGAACGGTCTGTGGAACAAGGGCCACCTGGAACCGAACCGGGGAATCTCCACGGCGATCCTGCTGGCCGTCCTTGTTGGCCTAGCGGCTTTCGGCATGGTGATGCACCGGATACGGAAGGCCGACGAGCGGGGATGGCACGGCCTGGGCATCGGGGCAGTGGCTCTGGGTGGGATCACGATCCTGTTGCAGATCGTCCAACTGGCTTCGCTGGGTTTTCAACCCAGCGCCGGGGGCTACGCCAGCGTCTTGGTGGGGTGGACCGCGGCGATGATCGCCGTGGAGGTCGGGGCGCTCTACTGGCTCATCACCCTGGTGGCGGGGCAGGCACGACTGCGTCACGGCATCCACTCGGTTGCCCAGGAGTCGGGTGTGGTGCTCACGTCGACGGAACATTTGGCGGCGTCGGCCCAGGCCTACTGGGGATTGAACCGAATGGTGGCGGGGGTCATCGTCTTGGCTTATGTGCTGCTCGCCTTAGTCCGATGACACGGTGGCGCTTGCGCCCCTCATGCTCGGCTTTCTGATGGCCTACCTCCGTTTCTCGCAACCACTGATACTCCTCGGGGTGATCGCTGTGTCCTATGCGGTGATCCAGCGGTCGGTGCGATCTTCCCCCCTCGGCATTGGCGGAGTTACCAGCCGAGCGAGCGCGCGCACACACCGTCGACGAGATGCCTGTTTCGCAGGGGGACTCCTGGCCATGCTGGTCGCTCTCACCGGACCCATCGAGCAATACGCCGATCAGCTCTTCTGGGTGCACATGACCCAACACGTGCTTCTCCTGACGGTGGCGGCCCCGCTGTTGGCCCTCAGCGCGCCCGGGCATTTTGCCCCGCGCCTCCTGAAGGCCGATACGCGTCGCCGGGCGGTCGCGTCTTGGCGCAGGGTGACCCAGAGCGAAACGGGGAAGGTGCTGGCGGTGGTGTCTGCGCCGGGGGGGATTTGGCTGTTGTTCAACGGGAATCTTCTGGCCTTCCACATTCCGCTGCTCTACAACGCCACGCTTCGCAACGCGTGGCTTCACGAACTCGAGCATCTGCTTTTTCTGGGCCTGGGGGTCTGGTTCTGGGCGCAGATCTTCGATCCCCGGCGGGTTCACGCTCGTCTGAATGATGTGGAGCGGGCGATCTACCTGGTGGGGGCCGCCGCGGTGGGGTGGGCCTTGGCGATCGTCCTCACCTTTGCCCCCAATGCGCTGTATACCCCTTATGCCGAACTCGGGTCGCGTCCCGGTGGAATCTCGGCGTTGGTGGACCAGCAACTGGCGGCGGGCATCATGCTGGTCCCGGGATCAATTACATTTCTCATGGTGGCGGGGGTCGCCCTCGTGCGCTGGTTGACCACCGATGAACCCCAGCCCGCTTCAGCAGAAGCCACCGCGATCAAAGGAGAACAGTGATGAGCCATCGGTATTTCATTGGAGCCATTGATGCCTTCGATCTTGGCCTCCTCACCATGGCTCCACTCCTCCTGTTCGGGGTGGCATCGGTGGGGGCCTGGTTGTTTTGGCGTCGCAATCGTGACGACCAGGGTGGAGTGCACCCTCCCCGCTAGGCGAATCCCCGGAGCGAGTCCATGGCTGTGGGGGTGGGGAAAGTTCACTCAGTCGAGGGCGTGCTGGCGGAACTGGCGCAGACCAGTGTCGAGGATCCACTGGTGTCCGAAGCGGGCTACGGGTTGGGCGATGTGGGCCACCGCCCGCAGCACCGGGTTGGCCGGGGCCAAGCTGGACACGAGGCTGAGTTCGGATCCGGAGGGGGTGGGGGAGATCTCCAGGCGGGCCGAGCCGATGAGGTCGCCGGTCACCGTGGCGGTCACGAGGCGGGGAGGTTCCACCTCCACGAGGTGAAGATCGAAGTGCAGCCGGTAGGGAACGGGCGGCTGAACCACCACCGCCCAGGTGACGTTGGCCTCGAGGGCGTCGGCCTCGAGGTGGCGGAGCCAGGGCCACCAGGAGCGGTAAGCATCCACACGGGCAAGTGCCGTCCAGAGTTCCGCCGGCGTGACAGAGAACTGGTGACAGCGGTCGGAATGGATCTCCACGCCATAGGGTCCCATGAACCCCTGAAGCGAAGCGGTGGCCGAGGAGCGCAGACGGTAGGTTTGCCCCGTGGCCGACCAGGCGAAATTTGCCGCTCTTGCGATGGAACATATGAGTTCCCTCTACTCCGGCGCGCTGCGGATGACGCGCAACTCTGCCGATGCCGAGGACCTCGTGCAGGAGACCTACCTCAAGGCCTATCGAGGTTTCGGCGGTTTCGAAGAGGGCACCAACCTCAAGGCCTGGCTGTATCGGATCCTGACCAACACGTACATCAACACGTACCGGTCCAAACAGCGCCGGCCCGAGGAAACCGATCTCGATGAGGTCGAAGACCTCTATCTCTACCGGCGTCTCGGGGGTCTTGAGGCGGCTCGGGTGGGGCGGTCCGCCGAGGACGAACTCATGGATCTTTTCACCGAGGCCGAGGTGAAAGCGGCGGTCGATGAGCTTCCGGAGAACTTCCGAATGGTCGTCCTCCTCGCCGATGTGGAGGGCTTCTCGTACAAGGAGATCGCCGCCTGGCTGGAAATCCCCATCGGAACGGTGATGAGCCGCCTCCATCGGGGAAGAAAGCAACTGGAACGGCTGTTGTACGACTTCGCTGTGTCCAATCGTCTCACCGAGCCGGTCTCCGACGCCGCCCTCTGATCCGATGGATGACGCCGCCCCCTCCCCGTTGTCGCCGCCCTGCAAGGACGCGCTGCACGAGCTGTACCACTTGCTCTCCGGCGAGGTCGACGACGCCAAGCGGGCGCAGATCGCCGAACATCTCGATGAGTGCGCCCCCTGTGCGGAACCGTATGACTTCTATGCTGAGCTGCGCCGCTGCGTCCAAGAGCAGTGCCAGGACATCGCCCCGCCGGAACTCCTCGCTCGGATCCAGGCCGCCATCGACCACGAGTCGAACGCCTGATTCCTGGACCCCTCGCGGGGGGGTCTACAGTCGGGGTCATGTTCGCTGTTGTGTGGCACTACTGGATCGGCGTGAGCGTCTTTCTCCTGGGAATGTTCGTCGTGGTCGGTTTGATTGGTCAGTACCTAAGCAAGACGCAAGCTCCCAAGTACCCCCGCAACAAGGAGTAGCCGCCATTGGCTGAGGGCCCGGTCGACTGGGATTTGGCGGAGCGAGTTGCCGTGCGCACGGCCCGCCGTGAGCCCTTTGCCGACTCCTACCTGGCTGATTCCTTGCAAGACGACTTCGCCGAGGCCACCGCCGAGGCCGAGGAACTAGTGGCCCAGGCCACGGGCTTGCGTTCGCTGGCGGGCCCGGCACGAGCCCGAGTGACCGACCGTGCTGGCTGGGTGCACGCCAACGTGGCCAGCTTCCAGCGACTATTGCAGCCAGTCACGGCCCGGTTCGGCGACACCGTGGGTCGCGGCCTGGCGGGAGATTTCACTCGGAAAGTGGCCGGGGCAGAGGTGGGGATGCTGCTCGGTTGGATGTCGGCCCGGGTGCTGGGTCAGTACGACCTACTCGTGATCGACGATCCGGAATTGGCCGACCCCGAGGACCAGGATCTCGTCTACTACGTGGGGCCGAATGTTCTCGCGCTCGAGAAGCGGTTCGCCTTTCCGCCCAAAGAGTTCCGGCTGTGGCTGGCCCTCCACGAGGTAACCCATCGGGCCCAGTTCACCGGCGTGGCCTGGATGCGGGAGCACTATCTCGGGTTGGTGGCCGAGACCATCTCCTCGGTGGACCCCGATCCGAAGCGCTTTCTCGATGCCCTCACCCGGGCCCTCGATGACCTGCGGCATGGCCGTAAGCCACTCGACGATGGCGGAATCGCAATGTTGTTGGCTTCGCCCCAGCAGCGGGTGGTGCTCGACAAGATCGGTGGGCTCATGAGCCTTCTGGAGGGACACGGCGATGTGACGATGGATCGCGCCGGGGCGGATCGCGTCCCGAGCGCGGCGCGTTTTGCTCAGGTGCTCCGGGAGCGGCGGGCCAATCCCAACCCGGCGGCCAAGGTGGTGCAGCGGATGTTCGGGCTCGAAGCCAAAATGAAGCAGTACGCCCAGGGCGAGCGTTTCATCGCCGAGATCGAGCGCCTCGGCGGCGGGCCCGAGGCCCTTGATCCCGTGTGGCGGGGGGCCAGTTGGCTGCCCACTCTGGCCGAGATCCGGGATCCGCAGGAGTGGTTTGATCGAGTGCGCCTGTCCGACGAACTGGTGGGCTGAGGTTCCTCCCGCCATGGTGACGCTGGGGCGGAGCGACGGGTACGAAGGTGGCATCCCCCTCCCCCCAGGCTTGGCGGCGGCCTCGTCCTGGCCCCCGGTTCGTGGCTCATAGCGCAGCGAGCGCGGCTCTTCTGGCCCGGTGTTTCTTTCCGGTCCCGGGTACGGCGGTGACCTGTGCCGTATCCGGTGGTGCTGATTCGCTGGCCCTGCTGGCACTGGCCGGATGGGCTGGCTGCTCGGTGACCGCTGTGCATGTGGATCACGGTTTACGGCCGGGGTCGGCGAGCGAGGCGGATGTGGTGCAGGCGGCGGCGGATCGATTCGGGGCCGCCTTTTTGGCGGAGCGGGTCGAGGTTGCTCCCGGGGCCAACCTGGAGGCCCGGGCGCGGGCGGCCCGTTACGCCGCGCTGCCCGCCGGCGCCCTCACGGGGCACACCGCCGACGATCAGGCGGAGACGATGCTCCTCAATCTGCTGCGGGGCGCAGGGCTCACCGGGTTGGCCGGATTTCACCCCGAGAATCGCCCGGTACGGGGGTTGCGGCGGGCCGAGACCCACGCCCTATGCGCTGAGCTCGGGCTGTCCCCGGTGCAGGACCGCTCGAACGACGACCCCCGCTTTCGCCGCAATCGCGTGCGCTCCGAGCTGTTCCCACTGCTCGACGACATCGCGCAGCGGGACGTGGCGGCGGTGTTGGCCCGGCAGGCGGCGGGGTTACGAGACGACGGCCAGCTGCTCGATGAACTGGCACTCGCCATTGATCCCACCGACGCTCGACGGCTGGCCGCCGCCCCGGTAGCTCTCGCCCGGCGGGCGATTCGGCGCTGGTTGCGCAGCGGCGCCGAGCTCCACCCGCCCGATGCGGCCACCGTGGAACGGGTGCTGGCGGTGGCCCGCGGCGAGGCGGTGGCCTGTGAGGTGGGGCAGGGCCGAACGGTGCGCCGGGCCTCGGGGCGTCTCACTCTGTCTTGAGCTCAGTGTGTGCCGGCGAGGGGATGCGGGTACCTTGGCCCGGTGGCGCCTGAGGGAGAGCACCAGCATCTGTTCGACAGTCCTGATCTCGGCGAGTTAGTGGTCGACGCATCGAGCCTGCAGGCTCGCGTCGCCGAACTAGGCGCCGAGATCACCCGCGACTATGCGGGGCGCGCCCCGTTGCTCATCGGGGTGCTCAAGGGAGCGGTGATGTTCATGGCCGATCTCGCCCGGTCGGTGGACCTACCGCTGGAGATCGACTTTATGGCGGTGTCGTCCTACGGCAATGCCACCCGGACCTCCGGGGTGGTCCGGATTGTGAAGGACCTCGACATCGATCTCACCGGGCGCGACGTGATCATCGTGGAGGACATCATCGATTCGGGTCTCACCCTGTCGTATTTGCGCAAGACATTGGCGGCCCGGGGGGCCAACAGCCTGGAGGTGTGCGCCCTGCTGGTGCGCGAAGGGCTGCAGAAGACCCACCAAGAACTGAAGTACGTCGGTTTCCGCATTCCGCCCAACTTCGTGATCGGTTACGGCCTCGATGTGGCCGAGAAATATCGCAACCTGCCGTATGTGTGTGTCTTCGAAGGAGACATCTGAGGTACCACTCTCGTGGCCGTACCGGTATCGTGCACCCATCGTGAAGCGTCCCTCTCGCACCACCCTGGCCTACGTGCTACTGGCCGTCATTGCCGTGTTCTTTGCCTCGCAATGGCTCAAAGGCGGGGATTCCCCCACCGACTTGACCCTGACGGAGTATCGCCAGAAGATCGATGACGGCGACGTCTCGACCGCCACGATCAAGGATCGTTCCAATGAGGTCACTGGCGAGCTGACCAATGGCGAGAAGTACAAGGTGGCCTACGCCGGCGAGTACGTGGACGAACTCACCGCCGAGATCACCGATGCCGTGCCGCAGATCGAACTGGGGGTCGATCAGCAGGAGGACTCCATCTGGACGACGCTGCTGTTCAGCCTGCTTCCCACGGTCCTGTTGGTGGGGGCGTTCCTGTTCGTCCTGAACTCGATGCAGGGTGGCGGCAATCGGGTGATGCAGTTTGGGAAGGCCAAGGCCCGGCAGGTACCCAAGGAGGGCACCAAGGTCACCTTCGCCGATGTGGCGGGCTGTGATGAAGCGGTGGAGGAGCTCTTCGAGATCAAGGAGTTCCTGCAGAACCCGGCGCGCTTCCAGGCCATCGGGGCCAAGATCCCCAAGGGCGTGTTGCTTTACGGGCCGCCGGGCACCGGCAAGACCCTGCTGGCCCGAGCGGTGGCCGGCGAGGCCGGGGTTCCGTTTTTCTCCATTTCGGGTTCAGACTTCGTGGAGATGTTCGTGGGCGTGGGGGCGAGTCGGGTGCGTGACCTCTTCGAACAGGCCAAGGCGGCGGCGCCCGCCATCATCTTTGTGGACGAAATCGATGCCGTCGGCCGTCACCGCGGGGCGGGCCTGGGCGGCGGACACGACGAGCGGGAGCAGACCCTCAACCAGATGCTGGTGGAGATGGATGGTTTCGACGCCCGCACCGGGGTGATCCTCATCGCCGCCTCGAATCGTCCCGACATCCTTGATCCCGCCTTGCTGCGTCCCGGTCGTTTCGACCGTCAGATCGTGGTGGATCGGCCAGATTTGGAGGGCCGTAAGGCCATCCTGGCCCTGCACGCCAAGGGCAAGCCCCTTGAGCCCAATGTCCGGCTGGAGGTGTTGGCCCGCCGCACGCCCGGCTTCACCGGAGCCGACCTCGCCAACTTGATGAACGAGGCGGCCCTGCTGGCGGCCCGCCGGAATCTGCAACTCATTGGTCATGCCGAGCTCGAAGCGGCCATCGACCGTGTGATGGCCGGGCCGGAGCGAAAGAACCGGATCATGAGCGAAAAGGAACGGCTCACGATTGCCTACCATGAGAGCGGACACGCCCTGGTGGGGCACGTGCTCGAGGGCACCGACCCCATCCACAAGGTGTCCATCGTGGCCCGCGGGCGGGCGCTGGGGTGGACCCTCGCCCTGCCCACTGAGGACAAGTACCTCCGGACGCGCACGGAACTGGAAGATTCGATGGCGATGCTGCTCGGCGGTCGTACCGCCGAGGAGTTGGTGTTCGGCGAGATCACCACCGGCGCCTCCGACGACATCGAGCGCTGTACCGACATCGCCCGCGGGATGGTCACGCAGTACGGCATGAGCGAGAAGCTTGGTCCCCAGCAACTGGGAAAGATCAAGGGCGAAGTGTTCCTCGGCTACGACAAAGGACACGAGGCTGATTACTCCGCCGAAGTTGCCGCCGTGGTTGATGCCGAGGTGCGCGTGCTCATCGAGACCGCCCACGACCGGGCACGGTCGATCCTCTCCGAACACCGCGCCACGCTGGATGTGATTGCTAAGACGTTGGTGGAGAAGGAAACCCTCGAAGACTCCGACCTCGCCACGATCTTCGGTTCGCTGGATAAGGGCGTCGGGGTGCCCGAGGTCGATTCGGCGCCCACCGAGAAGATCGATGCCCGGCCGCAGGAGGTAGGCACTCCGGTCGGGGCTACCGTGGCCGAAGCCCAACCAGTGGCCGAACGCGCCGGCTCGCCAGTGGAGCCAATGAAGCGGCGCTGGTGGAAGCGTCACGGTCTGCGCACCGCCCCCGTTACCGGAAAGTAGTTCCATGCCCCGTGAACGCGCCCCGCTCAACACCCCGATGGACCTCCCCCGCATTGAGCGTGCGGTACGCGAGATCCTCGAAGCGATTGGGGAGGACCCCGATCGCGATGGCCTGGTTGACACCCCTACCCGGGTGGCCCGGGCCTACGCCGAGAATGTCTCCGGGCTGCACGAGGACCCCGCCGCCCACCTCACCATTACGTTTGAATCGACCCACGACGAGATGGTGATGGTCCGCGACATCCCCCTCTACAGCCTGTGTGAACACCACCTCCTGCCCTTCCGGGGGACCGCCCACGTGGCGTACATCCCCGGCAAGGATGGCCGTATCACGGGACTGTCCAAGGTCGCCCGCCTGGTCGAGGGTTACAGCCGGCGCCTCCAGGTGCAGGAACAACTCACCGTGCAGATCGCTGATGCCATGGAGCGCACGTTGGAGCCGCGGGGGGTGATGGTCATCATCGAAGCCGAACACCTCTGCATGTCCATGCGGGGGGTGCAGAAGGCCGGGTCCACCACCGTGACCTCGGCGGTGCGGGGGTTGTTCCGCACGAACATTTCCACCCGCCAGGAAGCCATGCGCTTCGTCACCGGTCGCGGCTAAGGAATCCAAAGGGATTGTAGGTTGTCGAAACTCATGCACGGGGCACGAACAGGCGTGGCGTCTCTGCCCTAGACTCCAGTCGTGCCGTACCGCCCGCTGGTGATGGGAGTTCTCAACATCACACCCGACTCGTTCTCCGATGGCGGGCAGTTCACCGACCTCGTCACCGCTTTGGCGCACGCCCGCCAGATGGTGGCCGACGGCGCCCAATGGATCGATGTGGGTGGGGAATCCACCCGCCCGGGGGCTACGCCGGTGGCCCCGGCCGAGGAGAAGCACCGCGTGTTGCCGGTGATCGAGGCCCTGGCGGCGGAGGGCATCCCCGTGTCGATCGACACGCGTCACGCCAGCGTGGCGGTGGCCGCCGTGGCCGCTGGTGCCACCATGATCAACGACGTCGGTGCCTCCCTGGCGTCGGTGGCGGCCGAGCACGGGGTGGCCTGGGTGGCCGTGCACAGCCAGGGCGAGCCGGCCTCGATGCAGGTCGCCCCCCGCTATGCAGACGTTGTGGCGGAGGTGCTGGACTACCTCGTGGGCCGGGCCGACGCGGCGCGTGACGCCGGCGTTCCCGAGGTGTGGATCGACCCGGGGGTGGGCTTTGGCAAGACCGCCGCCCACAACCTGACGCTGCTCGCCCATCTCGATCGTTTCGTGGCCACGGGTCATCCCGTGCTCGTGGGCACCAGTCGCAAGGGATTCCTCGGCGGTCTGCTCGGGATCTCCGACGGCGGCGATGGTGCCGCCCCCGTGGAGGACCGCCTGGAGGGTTCCCTCGCCACCGCCACCTGGGCGATGGCCAATGGGGTCGCCATGGTGCGGGTCCACGACGTGCGGCCCACCACCGAAGCCGCCCTGGTCATTGCCGGGAACATCATCACCACGGATGCCGCCGCATGAGCGCGTCCACAAAGAGGGAGCACGAGTCGTGCCGGTAAAGGGAAAATGGGCGCAGGGCATTCAGCCCCGCAACTTCGCATGGATCTTGAAGGACAAACTGGCGGTGTGTGAGCGGCCCGGTGGCTACGGCGCCAACCATCGTCGCGTTCGGCGACAAGAGGAGATTATTTGGATCCGGGAGCAGGGCTTCACTTGTGTGGTGACGCTCATCCCCTCGCCGCACAACCTCCACAACTACGACGAGCTCGGAGTGGCCTGGCGGCATTTGCCCTTCGGTCCGCAGGACGACCCTCGGGAGGTGGCGGGCACGCTCTTTCCTGAACTGGCGGCGATGCTCTCGGCGGGGGGCAAAGTGCTCGTGCACCAGGATGAGTTGGCGGATCGGGTATCGGGGATGATGGCGGGCTACCTGTTGTGGGCCGAGGTCATCCCCCTCGCGCCGCAGGCCACCTCGGTGGTGGAGCGGTTGTTGTCTCGCCAAATGGGGCCGCTCGGGCGCGACCTCGTCGCCCTGTCCACCACGATCCCGAGGTAGCGCGGTCGTGGCCGCCGACGATCGCATAGAACTACGGGGGCTCCATCTCTCCGGGATCGTGGGGGTCCTTCCGCAGGAGCAGGCCGAGGCCCAACCACTGGAGATCGACCTCGACATCACCCTGGATATGGCCGACGCGGGCGCCTCAGACTCGCTGACCGACACCGCCGACTACGGCGCACTGTGCGACGTCACCGAGCAGGTAGTGACCACCACGAACTTTCAGCTCCTGGAGACACTGGCGCAACGCATCGCCCAGGAAGTGTTGGCCGTTGATCGGCGGATCACCGCCGTCACCGTGTCGGTTCGCAAACTTCGTCCCCCGGTGGCGCAGCCGCTGCGCACCTCGGGGGTACAGATCACCCGGACGAGGGCGTGACCCGAGCCTTTCTGGGCCTCGGGTCGAACCTGGGTGACCGGGCGGCCTACCTGCGGGCGGCGGTGGCGGCCACCCCGGATCTGGTGGCGGTGTCGTTGGTCTACGAAACCGAGCCCGTAGGTGGTCCCGACGCGCAGGGGGCCTATCTGAACCTGGTCGTCGAGTTGGATACGCCCCTTGACGCGCGGGGCCTCTTGGATCTGTGCGGCAACCTCGAGACGGCGGCCGGGCGGGTGCGAGAGGTGCACTGGGGACCCCGCACCTTGGATGTGGACGTGCTCTGGGTAGAGGGGGAGACGGTGGCAGACCCCGACTTGGTGGTGCCCCATCCGCGTATGCACGAGCGTCGCTTCGTGCTCGCGCCGCTAGCCGATCTGGCCCCCGACCTCGTGCCGGCCGCCACCCTCGCGAGCGCAGTGGGTGCGGTGTGGTCGGTGGGCGCTCTGGTTGATCAGCGGGGTGAGGGATGACGCGAGTGCGGATCATCGGGCCGGGGCGGGCCGGCACCTCCTTGGCCGTGGCGCTGGGCCGCGCCGGGTGGGAGGTGTGCCCCATCCTCGGTCGCCATGACGCCGTGGGGTCGGCGGCGCGGGATACCGATCTGCTCGTGATCGCCACTCCCGACGACGCCGTGGCTGAGGTGGCGGCCACGGTGAAGGCGTGCGACCGCTCGGCGATCGCCCACCTCTCCGGCTCGCTCGGGTTGGGCCCACTGCAGGGGCACCCGCGTCCGGCGGTACTTCATCCGCTGGTGGCGCTACCGGATGCCGAGCGCGGTGCCGAGCGATTGGTGGGGGCGTGGTTTGGCCTGGCCCAGGAGGGCGATCGGTTGGCCGCCGAGGCGGTGGCGAGCCTGCGGGGCAAGGCGGTGACGGTGGCCGAAGCCGACTGGGCCCGCTATCACGCGGCGGCGGTGATGGCCTCGAATCATGTTGTCGCCCTCCTCGGCCAAGCCGAGCGCGTGGCGGCGAGCATCGGTGCCCCGGTGGATGCCTTTCTGGACCTGGCCCGCGGCAGCCTGGCGGATGTGGCCGCCCTCGGAGCCCGCGCCGCGTTGACCGGTCCGATCCAGCGGGGCGACCACGACACCGTGCAGCGGCACCTCGCCGCGCTGCCACCCGAGGAACGACCGGGGTACGAAGCGATGGCTACCGAAGCAGCTCGATTGTGTCGTTGACCACCATCGTCGGCATCGCAGCACTGCGGGCGCGCCTTGATGCCGAACGCGCCTCGGGGCGCACCGTGGGCTTTGTGCCCACGATGGGTTATCTGCACGCCGGCCACGCCTCGCTGATGGCGAGGGCCCGAGGGGAGACCGATGTGGTGATCGTCTCCATCTTTGTGAACCCGCTGCAGTTCGCCCCCAGCGAGGATCTTGCCGCCTACCCGCGTGACCTCGCCGCCGACACGGCCCTGGCGGAGGCCGAGGGGGTAGATGTGTTGTTCGTACCCACCGAGACCGAGATGTACCCCGATGGGGTGGTGCGCACGAACGTCAGCGTGGCGCAGGTTTCCGCCGGCCTCGAAGCGAGCACCCGACCCACCCATTTCGACGGAGTAGCCACCGTGGTGGCGAAGTTGTTGGCGATTGTCGGAACGTGTCGCGCCTATTTCGGTGAGAAAGACTTCCAACAGATCGCGGTGGTTCGCCGCATGGTGCGCGACTTGTCGCTCCCGGTGGAGGTGGTGGCCTGCCCCACGCTTCGCGACCCTGATGGCCTCGCTTTATCGAGCCGCAATATCTACCTTCTTCCCGCTGAGCGAGCGGCGGCGCCGGTGCTGCACGCCGCTTTGCTGGCGGGGCGCATGGCCATCGATGCCGGCGAAGTAAACCCCGCCAAGGTGCGGGCCCTGGTGGCCGATCTCATCAACGCCGAGCCGTTGGCGCACCTCGACTACGCCGAAGTGGTGGACGCCGAGACCCTGCAGGCGGTGGATCCCCTGGTGGGCGAGCTCCGCCTGCTGGCCGCCGCCCGGTTCGGCAAAGCCCGGCTCATCGACAACATCGCGGCGGGTTCCTAACTCCGTTGGTCGCCCCGCCCGGTCATCACCGCCGGGGAGTCTGACGCCTTCCCCGGGGGTGGCCCCCACGGCGCCGGAATCCCCGGGATCGCGGGCTCGGTGGGTGACGGGCGGTGGTGAAGGGGCCGCCAGCGGGTAGACCTTCGTGGTGGCTGACCTTGATCTGTTGGTGCTCGGCTCGGGGGTGGCGGGCCTGTCGGCCGCGGTGCGGGCTGGCGAGGTCCACGGCATGGCGGTGGGGGTACTCACGAAAGCGGAACTGCAACAGGCCACCACGCGCTGGGCGCAGGGCGGGGTGGCGGCAGTGCTCGGCGGCGACCCGGACTCCACCGATTTGCACCTCGCCGACACCCTCGACGCCGGCGCCGGTCTCTGCGACGTCGATGCCGTGCGGGTGCTGGTGGATGAAGGCCCCGGTCGGGTGCATGAGCTGATCGCCTTGGGCGCGGCGTTCGATCGCGATCCCGACGGCCAGTTGCAACTCGCCCGCGAGGGGGGTCACTCCTTGCCCCGCATTGTCCATGCTGGCGGGGCCGCGACCGGACTAGAGATCGAACGCACCCTGGTGGATGCCGTGCGGGCAGAGGTGTCGGCTGTCTACGAGAGCTTCTTCGCCCTGGACCTGATTGTGGAAGGGGGCCGCTGTCGCGGGGTGCTGGCCGCCGATCCTGATGGTCGCCGTCAGGAGGTGCGCGCCCGTCATGTGTTGGTGGCTACCGGGGGCTACGGCCAACTGTTCGCCGTCACCACTAATCCCCACGAAGCCACCGGCGACGGGGTAGCGATGGCGTTGCGGGCCGGGGTGGCGGTGGCGGATATCGAGTTCCAGCAGTTCCACCCCACCGCCCTCCATCATCCCGTCATGCCGCGCCCGTTGCTCACCGAGGCGCTACGCGGGCACGGGGCACAGCTGCGCGACACGCAAGGAGAGCGGTTCGTTGATGAGCTGCTCCCGCGCGACAAGGTGAGTCGGGCGATGACCGCTCGGATGATCAGCGACGGCGTGGAGCACCTCTGGCTCGATGCCACCGAACTCGAGAACTTCGCCGAAAGATTCCCCACGATCATGACCGAGCTCGCGGCCGTGGGCCTCGATCCGGCCACCGACTGGTTGCCTGTCGCCCCTGCCGCCCATTACAGCTGCGGCGGGATCTTGGCCGATCTCGATGGAGCGTCGTCGCTGCCGGGGCTGTGGGTGGCGGGCGAGGCAGGGTGCAACGGGGTGATGGGGGCCAACCGGTTGGCATCGAACTCTCTGCTCGACGGCATGGTGTTCGGACCGCGGGTGGTGGAGGCCATTGACCGGGGCGTAGACGGACCCTCGGCCACCGGCGCGATGCGCTCTCGGCTCGGTGGGGGTGCCATCGAGGGCCGCTCGCTGGCGTTACCCGCCCCCGGTGGCACCCCGGTTCCCAGCCGGGAGGAACTACAGCGGTTGATGACCACTGATGCGGGGGTGCTGCGCTCGGCTGAGTCGCTGGCGCGGGCGGCGGCGGGCTGTGCCGGCTCGGTGGAGGGCGACGATCTTGCGTCCTGGGAGTTGCGGAATCTGGTGACGGTAGGCGGGGCATTATGCGCGGGGGCTTTGGCCCGGCAGGAAAGTCGAGGGTGCCACACCCGCACCGATTACCCGGATCGCCGCGACGACCTGCGCCTCCGGTTCATCATCGGGGGCTGAGCCGGGGCACGGTGGGTGGCGGCCCGCCCGGGGCCGGTGACGACCGCCAACGGGCCCGCCAACCGGGGTCGACCCGGGTGGGCCGGAAGCTCGAACGCTCCGGTGGGGGGCGCCCTCTGGCAGGCTGGGGGGATGGCGCTGGCCGACCCCCCTCTTCCCTC
>VFJN01000137.1 GCA_009886035.1 Actinomycetota bacterium | reverse complement strand
GCCTGTCCCCCGAAGCCCGGTTCCTCATCGAAGCCCGCTACGTAGCCGGCCGGTCGACCAAAGACATCGCCGCCGAGCTCGGCAAAGAACCAGGCGCCATCGACGTCGCCATCCACCGCGCCCGCAAAGCCCTCGCACTGCTCCTGGCCGACGACCCCCGTGTCAGCTGAGGCGAGGCAGTTGGGTGCGTTGAGACCTCATCCGGTGATCAAAAAGCTCTCGGCCTGACGGCGGCCGGGGGCCCGGTTCGGGCGACCCGTCCTGACGCAACAGCGCAGGTCAGGGATGGTGGGGCTAGGAAGAATCGAACTTCCGACCTCATCCTTATCAGGGATGCGCTCTAACCGACTGAGCTATAGCCCCGGGTGCAGCACCGGGAACTGCGAAACTAGCCGCCGCCCTCACGCCCCGGCGAGCCGGTACCGCCCGATCGGGGGCTGGGATCCTCCTCCAGCACCGTGATCCGTACCCCGCCGGTGAGGTCGCTCATCAAGTTGAAGAGCAGCACCATCACCACGACACTCATCGAACCGGCGAACACGAGGACAACCCCCCCGAGGGCAAAAGCCGCAAAGATCTTCGTGTCTTCGAACTTGAAAGTGCCCTCCAGCTCGGCGCCGCCGGCACAGTTCTGATCCCCGGTGGGAATGGCGATGACGGGTTGGTCGGCGCCGGGGACCGCCGGCTCCACTGGGGTATCGGCGACGGGTTCAGGGCAGTTGCCGAAACCCCCGACCTCGGTAATGAAATTCTCCACACCACCAAGGGTGCCGGTGCTGCGAGCGCCCCCCCACAACAGGCCCGCAGCAATCGCTATGACGATGAACAACCCCAGGAAAAACAGCAACGACAGCTTCAAGGCCGACCACGGTTCGATGTGGCGTACCACCCGCTGCACCTTGCGGGCCCGGACGCCATCCCGGCCCCTGGCCGATCGCCCCGGATCCGTGCCCCCCTTCGCCGGTGACCGAACGCTCGCGTGGGCGGGGTCAGAGGACCGACGAGCGCGGGGCTCCACCGGACCGCCGTCGCCCGCTCGGGGGTCGACGGGCATCGAGACGCCAGCAGGATCGGAGACCATCGAGATAATCATAGGGCTGGCCCCCCATCACGCAGCCGCATACAGGCGCCCTCAGTCACGCTGCGCCTTCGCTGCCGCGCTCGTTCCGGCCCGGTCAATCACCACCCACACCTCATTGCCCTCAGCGCGCCACGTCGTCACCTCCGCCCCGTTGGCGGCGGCTACCTCCCGGGCCGCATCTTCCCCTTCCGCGGCGCCCGCCAATGCCGCCGCGTCAGCGGCGGTGCGCGCGGCGGCTTGGTTTTGGGCGCGGTGCACCACCGGCACCAACCCGAGGGCCACCACTACGGCGATCAGCAGCACCGCCAAGACCAACGGAACGGTTTGGCCACACTCGTGTTCTTGTCGTCCCACGACGACCTCCTCGGTTCGGGCGCGTATCGCCACGGGTGAAGGGGGAAGGAGAGAAAAATCCGGACGAGCCGAATCAGCTTGTGTCGTCGTCGGCGGAAAGAACCGGGGCTACCGACGCCACTGTTTCGTTGTCGTCGAGGTTCATAACCCGCACGCCGGTTGCGTCGCGTCCCTGAGAAGAGATCTCCCTCACCGGCATACGAATGAGCGTTCCTACCGAGTTCACCACGAAAATCTCGTCGTCAAGGCCCACCATGAAGGCCGCCACCACGTGTCCTTTTTTGGCCGTGATTTTGATTCCCCGCACTCCCTGCCCGCCTCGGCCTTGGCGGTTGAAGTGCTCCAACTGGGTGCGTTTGCCGTAACCGGCATCGGTGACGATCAGCATGGCTACGTCGTCGCGACAGCTGTCGAGGCTCACCACTTCGTCGCCGGTGCGCAATCTCATGCCCCTCACCCCTGCGGCGGCTCGGCCCATGGGTCGCACGTCGCCTTCCGTGAAACGGATGGCCTGGCCCAACTTGCTGAGCATCAAGATGTCGTCGCTCCCGTTGGTAGGAATGACCTTCACGAGTTCGTCGCCCCCCCGAAGATTGATGGCGATGATCCCGGTGCGCAACGACGAGTCGTAGTCATTGAACTTTGTTTTCTTCACCTGCCCCTGCTTGGTGGTGAAGAACAAGAAACGACTGGTCTCGTAGTCGCGGGTGTCGATGATCGTTTGGATGTGCTCCCCCGGCTGAAGTTGCAGGAGGTTGGGCATCGCCGTCCCCCGAGCGGTGCGTTCCTTCTTCGGAATCTCGTGGGCCTTGAGGCGATAGACACGCCCCAAGTTGGAGAAGAACAGCAGGTACGCATGAGCGGTAGTGGTGAGGATCTGCGTCACGTAGTCCTCATCGCGAAGTTTCGCGCCCGCCACGCCGCGCCCGCCCCGGCCCTGCGAGCGGAAGGCATCGGCCAGCACCGTTTTGATGTAGCCACGAGCCGAGAGGGTGACCACCAGTTCCTCGTCGTCGATGAGGTCTTCGATGTTTACATCACCGAGGTCGAGGGTGATCTTGGAGCGGCGGGCGTCGGCAAACTTGTCGCGCACCTCGGTTAGCTCATCCTTCATTACCGTGCGCAACACACCTTCATCGCCGAGGATCGCTTCGAGCCCGGCGATCACCTCCCGTAGGTTGGCCATCTCGGTTTCGAGATCAACTCGCGCCAAGCGAGTGAGTTGACCCAACTTCATTTCGAGAATGTGCTCCGCCTGCACGTCGGAGAAGTTGTAGGGAGCCGAAGTGAGGCCCACGCGCGCCTCCGCCCGATCATCCGATGCTCGGATGAGCGCGATGATGGCGTCGATCACGTCGACGGCTTTGAGCAAGCCCTCCACGATGTGGGCCCGGTCGCCGGCCTTTTTGAGGCGGAACTCAGAGCGGCGGCGGATGACCTCAGCTTGGTGATCAACGTAGGCCTGCAGCGCCTGCACCAGGTTGAGCGTGCGGGGGATGCCCCCCACCAGGGCCACGGTGTTCACCGAGAAGTTCGTCTGCAACGGGGTGTGCTTGTAAAGGTTGTTCAAGATGACCAGGCCCGGCGCATCCTTCTTCAACTTGATCACGAGACGGGTTTTGCCCCGGGCGGATTCGTCATTCACATCACTTATGCCCTCGATGGACCGGGTTTGCACCAACTCGGCGATGCGAGCCGCGGTCACCGAGATGGACGTCTGGTACGGCATCTCGGTCACCACGATCTGGTCGCCGCTGCGTCCGCTGCCTTCCTCGATCTCGCACACCGCCCGCAGTCGGATCGAGCCTTTTCCAGTGCGATAGGCATCAAGAATGCCCTGGCGGCCCATGATGAGAGCCCCGGTTGGGAAATCGGGTCCCTGGACGAACTGCATCAGGTCGTCGGGGGTGGACTCGGGGTGGTCGATGAGGTGGATGGTGGCGTTGATCACCTCGCCGAGGTTGTGGGGAGGGATGTTGGTGGCCATCCCCACCGCGATGCCCTGGCTCCCGTTCACCAACAGATTGGGGAATCGAGCCGGGAGCACGTCCGGTTCGGTTTCGTCGCCCGAGTAGTTATCGGACTTGTCCACCGTGTTCTCGTCGATGCCGTCGAGCATCCGCATGGCGATGGGATCCAGTCGGCACTCGGTGTAGCGGGAGGCCGCCGCACCGAAGTCGGGGCTGCCGAAGTTGCCGTGTCCGTCTACCAGCGGGTGGCGCAGCGAGAAGTCCTGCGCCATGCGCACGAGCGCGTCGTAGATCGATCCCTCCCCGTGGGGGTGGTACTTCCCCATCACGTCTCCGGTAACGCGGGCGCACTTCATGTGGGAGCGATCTGGACGCGCCCCGAGTTCGTACATCCCGTACAAAATCCGCCGGTGAACTGGCTTCAGGCCATCGCGGGCGTCGGGTAGGGCCCGGGTGGTGATGACCGACATCGCATAGTCGAGGAAAGAAGACTCCATCTCCTCTTGGATCTCGATCGGTTCAATGGCCTCGCGCACGGGCCCGTCGGTGGGGGGGGTTTGATCTGACATCAGATGTCCAGGAACCTCGCGTCCTTAGCGTTATTCACGATGAAGGCCTTACGTACTTCCACGACGTCGCCCATGAGGGTGGAAACGGTGTCATCGGCGAGGGCGGCCTGTTCGGCGGTGACCCGGAGCAACGTGCGAAGACCGTCTTCCATCGTGGTAACCCGCAACTCCTCCGCGTCCATCTCCCCCAAACCCTTGAGGCGACCGAAGTCTTTCTTGTGATTGGGGTTGTCCCTCAGGAAGAGGTCCTTGGCGTGGTCGTCTTTCAGATAGACCTTCGCCTTGCTCACCTCCGTGGAATACAGCGGCGGCTGACAGATGAAGACGTGTCCGTGCTCCACGAGGGGCTTCATCTGACGGTAGAAAAAGGTGAGGAGCAGGGTGCGAATGTGTAGGCCATCGACGTCGGCGTCGGCGAGAATGCACACCTTGTCGTAGCGGCGTTTCTCTACGTCAAACTCCTCCCCCACCCCGGCCCCAATGGCGGCGATGAGCGCCTGGACCTCGAGATTGCGGAGCATTTTGTCGAGGCGCGCTCGTTCAACGTTGAGGATCTTGCCGCGAATGGGCAGGATCGCCTGCCGCAGGGGATCCCGGGCGCTCACTGCCGAACCGCCCGCCGAATCGCCCTCCACGATGAACAGTTCGCGCTCCTCGCGGTTCTTGGAACTGCAGTCCTTCAGCTTGTCGGGCATTCCCGCGCCGTCGAGCAGGGTCTTGGAACGGATGACGTCTCGCGCTTTTTTTGCCGCCATGCGGGCTTGAGCCCCCGCCAGGGCCTTCTTCACCATCTTGTTGGCCTCAGTGGGGTTCTCTTCAAACCACTGACCCAATTTGTCGTTGGTGGCCTTCTGCACCAGCGTCTTCACGCTCGTGTTCCCCAGTTTGCCTTTGGTCTGTCCTTCGAACTGTGGCTCGCGCAGCCGCACCGACAAAATCGCCGTGATCCCCTCTCGGATGTCCTCTCCGAGCAGGTTCGGCTCTTTTTCTTTGAGCAGATTCTTGGCCCGGGCGTGTTTGTTCACCACCGTGGTGAGGGCCGCTTTGAACCCCTCCTCGTGAGACCCGCCCTCGGTGGTATTGATGCCGTTGGCGAAGGAGTGGATGCCATCAGCGTTGTATCCCGTGTTCCATTGGAACGCCACCTCCACTTCTTGTTCTTCTTCGGCCAACTCGTAGTACCCCACCTTGGCGAAAAGCGCCTCCTTGGAAGTATTGAGGTGCTTGACGAAGTCGATGATGCCGCCGGCGTAACGGTAGGTAACCGCCGGGGCGGCATGCTCGGGGCGTTCGTCGCTGAACACGATCTCTAAGCCCTTGTTCAAGAACGCCATCATCTGGAGCCGTTCGAGGATCGTACGGGCGGAAAACTCGGTGGTTTCGAAAATGGATCCGTCGGGCCAGAACGTGACGGTGGTACCGGTGCGGCCCCGGGGCGAGGCACCGACTACCTCGAGCTTACTGCTGGGCACTCCGCCGTTTTCGAAGATCATTTGGTAGTGCTGGCCACCGCGATCCACCTCCACGATGAGTTTTCGAGAAAGGGCGTTCACCACCGACACCCCAACACCGTGCAGTCCACCGGAAACCTTGTACCCGTCGCCCCCGAATTTTCCGCCGCCGTGCAGTTTCGTAAGGGCGATCTCCACGCCGGTCATCTTCTGCTGCTTGTTGATGTCGGTCGGAATCCCGCGTCCATCGTCCACCACCCGACAGCCGCCGTCGGGGAGTAAGGAGATTTCGATTCGGGTGGCGTAGCCAGCCATGGCCTCGTCCACCGAGTTGTCCACCACCTCCCAAACACAATGGTGAAGCCCGGTAGGTCCGGTGCTCCCGATGTACATGCCAGGTCGCTTACGGACGGGATCGAGCCCTTCCAAAACCTGCATACTGTTGGCCCCGTAAGACCCCTCGGACTGCGCCACGAATGGACCTCGTTTAGATGGTGGGCCCGGCGCCTGGAGCAGCCGGACTGCGACGGGGGGAAACGCCAGGAAAATCGAAGCAAAAACCCTGGTCAGACCCCCGAATCACAACACTGTCAGTCTACCAGATGGAGGGGTGAAATCGGGCCATGACCGACCGAAAATGACCCCACTCGGGGGACTACCGCTTGGGGCCCACCCGGAGGTCGATGGCGGTCACTCGATCCGGGCCGAGTAGCTCAGTGAGCCGCTCCAACAACTCCGCCTGGAGGAACTTAACGTGCGTGGCAATCGCCGGTTCGTCGACCGCCAACACCAAACGTTTTCCTTCGATTTTGAGCGGACGGGTGTGGGCCGCCAGAGCCTCTCCCACCACTGTCGACCAACGGTCGAAGACCAGATGCACACCGCTGGCCTCCGGCGCGCCCAGGCCTCGCATCACCGCATCAAGGGCCGCCCCTACCCGTTGGGGACCGGGTCCTGGACCGGGGAGTGGGCGAGCGACCATACCGAATGCTCGCGTTGTTCGGGTAAAGCCACAACCCCCGAATTCATCCGAGGGTGATCCGACCGTCACGCACGATCAGAATCCGATCTGGGGTCGCTTTGGGCGGGAGGCCACTGGCGCTGGTCAGCAATGTTTGCCCCACCGGTAGGTTCTCTAACAAGGCATCGCTTCGATCGGGGTCGAGTTCGGAAAAGACATCGTCCAAGAGAAGGACCGGCGCACTGCCGGTAACGTCGGTGATCACGTGATGAGCAGCCAGACGCAGCGCCAGGGCCAAGGACCGTTGCTCGCCTTGTGACGCATGGGTGCGGGCAGGCAGGCCGCCGATACGTAGATCGATGTCGTCGCGATGGGGTCCGGTGGTGGATACCCCCCGTCGTACATCATCTCGGCGACTTGTCACCAGAGCCTGGGCCAATCCGGCGTCGGCCCAGTCGGCCACATAGCGCGCCGTAACCTCCGCCGGGCGGTTAGCCACCGCGTCGTACGTCTGTGCCAACAGGGGGTGCAATCGATCGAGGAGATGTTGCCGGGCTTCGGCGAGCCGCCCCCCGGATTCCACCAGTTTTGCGTCCCAGACATCGAGGGTGAAGGCAGCTTCCTCCTGGAGTCGTCCCTGGGCCCCCTTCAGAAGGGCATTGCGCTGCTTGAGAACCTTGTCCACTTCGCTCTGTAGGGCGTCGTACCGGGGGTGAGAGGCCACTAAAGCCTCGTCGAGATACCTCCGGCGGCCGGCCGGGCCACCTTTGACGAGGTCGAGGTCGTCGGGGGCAAAAACGGTCACCCTCAGGACACCGAGGAGATCTCGAGCCCGTTTGAGTGGTTGGCGATTGAGGAGCACTCGATTACGACCGCTGAATACCAGCTCCGTCTCGATGAGTAGTGCCCGGCCTTCCCGTTCCCCTTCGGCCCGGATGATCGCGCTGTTGGCACCCTGTCGGATCATCGATTCGGTGGGAGCGCCTCGGAACGACGCCAGGGTGGCCAACCAACCAATCGCCTCCAGGACGTTGGTCTTTCCTTCACCGTTGTCTCCGAGCAACACAGTCAGCCGTGGCGATAACTCGATGTCAGCGGTCGCATAGGACCGGACATCCTGCAGCCAGACCCGATCCAACCGCATGGCAACCCTGCTTCCCTACAGCCGCCCTGGCTCGAACCGAACGGCTCTAGGACACCCGAACGGGCATGAGGAGGTAGAGGAACTCGGGGTGTTCGGGAACCCTCAAAATGGCCGGTTTGAGCGCATCCACGGTTTCGATCGTTACTTCATCACCGGGAGCCACTTCAATGCCCTGGAGCAAATACTCTGGATTGAACGCCACGGTGAGCTCACTGCCGACAAAGGTGGCATCGATGCTTTCGTGGGCTTGGCCTACGTCTTGTGTCACCGCCACCAACTGGAGGCCTTCGCTCGACATGGCCAATCGCACGGGAGTGGCTTCCCGGGCCAAAAGTTTCACCCGCCGCACGGCTTCAAGGAACACCTCTCGCCCCACGGTGAGCCGATTGGGCTGAGACTGCGGGATCAAGCGCTCGTACG
>VFJN01000077.1 GCA_009886035.1 Actinomycetota bacterium | reverse complement strand
CGTCGTTGTCCACCTCGATTTCCACGCTGCCGTCCGGTAGTGCCCGCACGATGTCCGAGGCCAGGCGACCGGGAAGCACCACCACTCCGTCGGCGCTTCCGGAAACTTCCACGTTGACCGAGATCGTGAGTTCAAGATCCGTTCCGGTGATCTCCAGCGAATTCCCCACCAGAGCCACCCGGACTCCCGAGAGAACGGGCAGGGAACTACCCCGCCCGGCGGCGGCCCGTCCGGCTACCCCGAGTGCTTCTACGAGAACATCACGCTCACATCGGAACTTCACGCCTTGACTCGCTTTCTACGGTCGTCTTGTGCTGAAAAGGAGAAGTAGTAGTAGTAGGGGCTGTGGATTGGGGATAGCGAGACATTTACCCAGGTCAACTGGGGTGGCGTTGTCCGACTGTTCTCCCCAGGTTCCCACAGGGATGTAACCGGGCTAGGGACGCTACGCCCAAATGACCGGTCTTGCCCACAGGCGGCCCCCCGCCGCGGCGGTGAGCACACAGTTCGTCCCCGGTGTTTTCCCCAGGCCCGCTACTCATGCTTCCGCCCGGATTGTTTGTACGAGGGCGGTCACCTGGTCGTAGGTGGCTTGGTGCGTACTCATCTGTCCGGTGATCTTTTCGACCGCGTGGATCACCGTGGTGTGGTCGCGGCCACCAAACTCTCGGGCGATGGCGGGGTAACTGAGGTCGGTGATGTCGCGGAAGACGTACATCGCCACTTGGCGGGCGGTAACGAGAGGCCGCTGACGCTTCTTTCCGATGATTTCCTCCACCGGGATGCCAAACATCTCCGAGGTGGCCTCGAGAATCACCTGGGGTGTGATGGCCCGAGGCTGACGACTGGTGAGAAGATCTCGGAGCACAAAGGCGGCCGTATCCACCGTCAGTTCCTCTGCTGTGAGGCTCGAGAAGGCCGCCACTCGGATGAGGGCTCCTTCAAGGACCCGGATGTTGTCGGTGATGTTGGTGGCGATGAAATCGAGAACTTCAGGGGGTACCGAAGTACTTTCCCGATCGGCCTTGTTCCTCAGGATGGCGAGGCGGGTTTCGAGGTCAGGGACTTGAACATCGGTGATCAACCCCATCTTGAATCGGCTCCGGAGCCGATCTTCGAGGGTTCCGATGGCATCGGGCGATCGGTCGGAGGAGAGGATGATCTGCCGGTTGGCTTGGTGGAGGTGGTTGAAAGTGTGGAAAAACTCTTCCTGGGTTTCTGGCTTCCCCTCGATGAACTGGATGTCATCGATTAACAACACATCGATGTCGCGGTATCGCCGCTTGAACGCATCGTTGGTTTTATTGCGGACAGCGTCGATGAACTCATTCAGGAATGCTTCCGAGGTGACGTACCGAACCCGGTAGGTGGGGTAGTTCTCCCTCACGTAATGAGCAATGGCTTGGAGGAGATGGGTTTTACCTAAGCCAGCATCACCGTAAATGAACAAGGGGTTGTATTTTCGGGCGGGAGTTTCCGCCACGGCCAACGCGGCGGCATGGGCGAATCGATTCGAGGGCCCGATCACAAAAGTTTCGAAGGTGAAGGGATCCGAGGGGTCCGCTTCCAGTCCACCCCATCCGTCGCTGTTCTGGGTGGAGGGGGAAATCGTGGTCGTGGGACGTGGTTCGAGGCCGTGTTCGGGCCGTTTTCCTGCCGGAGCGATCTGCAAGGTGAGAGCGAGGTCACTGGAGCCCACATCCGCCAGGGCATCTCGAACCATGGACAGATACCGGCCCTCAATGCGCTCCTTCGCCAGAAATGACGGTACCTCGAGGATCAATTCGCCGCCCTGAAGCGACGTTGCCTGCGTTTCTTGGAAGGTGGTAAGCCAAACCGGTTCCGACACCTGCGCCCGCAATATTTCAGAGCATTCGTCCCACAACCGCTGTGCCTCGTTCACTCGTAGCGGCGCCTTCTGTTAGGTGGACATCCACAGGACATCCACAACTGTGGAAAAGATTTGACAGGAAAGATCGGCTGGTGTAGCCAACCGCCCACCCTCTGCAGTGATGATGCTCGGGCCACTGTGATGGGGCCGAGTAAGAGACCGTTTCCCATCCGTGGTGACTGGGTTTTCGCACCGTAGCACCGGCTTTCCGGCTGGGCGCAAGAGACCGGTCAGGATTTTTGTTTGGGCAGTTCAGAGCGTCGCGAAATCCCTCGATGGGTCGTCCTTATGTGGTAACGAGCTCCCAGGTTGCCCACCGGAGGCTATGGCCTCTACGATTCCTGGCGCATCATGTGGCGCCAAAACTTGGCGCGTCGGTGGTGCATCCCGAACGATGTTTGTCGGGCGCCGGGCCAAGCTGGTCCAGGCAGCCGAGGAGGCCCTCCCAGTGAAGCGTACCTATCAACCCAACAATCGCCGCCGGGCGAAGCGTCACGGATTCCGTCACCGGATGTCTGACCGGGCCGGGCAAGCGGTGCTGAAGGCCCGTCGCCTCAAGGGCCGTAAGCG
>VFJN01000052.1 GCA_009886035.1 Actinomycetota bacterium | reverse complement strand
GGGGCGGCCGGTCGCTGACGACCATGTCGGCGTCGGCGTCGCGGATGATGGTTCTGGCAGGGTCTCCCGGCCTGCCACCAGATTTGACCGAACGTCTCCGGCATCGGACGGGGGAGACCGGCTACACCACCACTGCGGCGCTCTCGAACTGGCTGCCGTCGTTGCGTGTGAGGCGGGCCACGACGGCGACGGGATTGGCGGTCGTCACGGTCACCGACAGCGACGCGGTCGAAGTTCCTGCGGGTACGATCGTCGCCGGGCTGGTGGTGAAGGGGGCGCTGCTGCCCTGCTCGCGCCAGCGGAGGGCGGCGATGTCGCCCGTTTCGGCGGGACGGCTCAGCGTGACACTGCCCGTCACGTCGTTGCCGCTGCGCGTGGCGGTCAGGGCCACTTCCAGCGGAGTCGAGCGGGTGCGAATCACGATGCGGGCGGAATCGTAAGCCGCCTTTTTCGGCGCGGTGGCGGGGTTGTCCGCGTCGTACGCATTGCCGACCGTCACATCGAACTGCTCGACGATCACGTCCGCCCGGAGTATTTTTTGGACGATCGTCTCGGTCGCTTCCACCGTGCTGCCGGCCGGGAGGGCGTCATGAAAGGCGTCGCGCGCGGTTTGCAAATCGGCGAGGAACGTGGCCGCGAAGCCGCGGGACTGGAACGCGGCCGAGTGCGCTGTCGCCGCCGTCTGCAGCGCGTCGGCCGCCGAGACCAACTGCTCGTCGGCCATCCGCGAGTACGCCGGGTCCAGATTGAAACTCGCGATCACCGCCGCATCGCCCTGGAACTTGCCGATCGCCTTGCCGGTGTTTTCGATCTTATTGAGCAGCTTCACCAAGAGTTCGCGCTTCTGCGAGCGGTCGGCGGTATTCACGCCCGTGCTTACCTCTTGGATCGCCGCGGCAGCGTGCATCGCATCGCCGATGCCGTCCAATTCGATCACCAGCCCTGGGACCACGGTGCCCGTGAAGTCCGCCGCGTTCACGGTGACGAACACGGAGACGCGGTGGTACATCATCATCTTGGCGCGTTGGTCGTCGGTCATGCCGGATTCCTTTGCTGGCGATGGGGAGATGCTTGTCCGCCAACCTATCGAGCGGTCACGCGAGAATCAAACAAAAAGTCGCAACCTCTCCCCACTCAACCGCCGATCGCGATCGCTGCT
>VFJN01000067.1 GCA_009886035.1 Actinomycetota bacterium | reverse complement strand
TGGCGGGCGTGCTGATCAGCATCAGCCCGGTCTTGATCGTGATCTCAGGGTTCCACGGCAACACCGATCCCGTCTTCGTCATGTTCAGCCTGCTCGCCGCCTACCTCGTTGTGAGAGATCGCCCCTTCTCCGCTGGCGTCGCCATCGGTCTGGCGATGAGCGTGAAGCTCGTCCCCCTGGTGGTCGTGCCGGTCCTGTGCGTATGGCTGGTCCGGTCAGGGTGGCGCCGCCTTCGGGGATTCGCGGGCGGCGGACTGGTCGTGTTCGTCGTGCTGTGGGTGCCGGTCCTGCTCGCCAACGGCTCGGCGTTCCGTCAGGACGTCCTCGGCTACATCGGATCGCCGTGGCGCAACTGGGGACTGCCACAGTTCGTAACGTGGGCCGGGATGCCCGAAGCCTGGGCAGACGCACTGGTCGGCCCGGGAAGGTTCGTGGTGCTGCTCGTGAGCGGCCTGGTCCCTGCTGCGCTGGTGTGGCGACGGCCGAGGTCGTTCGTACCCTCGGTGGGCCTCAGCCTCGTGCTGTTTCTCCTTCTGAGCCCGGCCTTCGGCATGCAGTACCTGAGTTGGGCCTTAGCGGCTGCTTACCTCATCCGTGTTGTCCCGGCGTCGGCCTACAACCTTGCTGCGAGCCTCTTCGTTCTCATGGTGTACCGCGGGTGGAACGGCGGGAGTGGCCCCTGGGCCTGGGATGAGGCCTTCGCGGCCCCCTTCAATCCGGTAGACGAGCGGCTCATGGTGCTCTCGTGGGTCGCGTTGGCGTGGGTCGCAGTCGCGGGCGTCTGGACAGCGGTACGCGGCGACGAGGACCAGACGGAGGTGCTTCCGGCTCGTGTCCTGCTGGAACGTGGTCCACGCTCGCGGTCTTGATTGTCCGTGACCATTCCCAACCCATAGTTCCCGCTCCGTCACACCTTCAGGAAGCAGCGGCGACGTTCGCAAGAGGTCGCTCCGGCGGAACGTCTGCGAGAGGACCTCGAGCGCCACCAGTGCGGAGGCCGTCCCGGTCGCAACCCCGCAACTCGTGGACCAGTCGAGGGCAGTCGGGGTGGGTGGGGTCGGGATCGCAAGGTGGCTGAGAGCGGGGAGGGAGCGCTATCGTCGCACCGCAGGTGGTCGTCAGCAGGAGGGGCAGCGTTCGACATGACGAAACGAACCCAGCC